>NZ_SJYZ01000015.1:0-96116 GCF_004337555.1 Microbacterium sp. PI-1
CCCGTGTGTTCCGGTCGCGATATGTCACCCGAAAAGACCGAATCAGGTGACATATCGCGACCGGAGCAGAGGGGGATGTCCCGGAAGGAACCACCCATGACGACCACGCACCGCATCGCCGTGATCGCCGGAGACGGCATCGGCCCCGAGGTCATGCCCGAGGGGCTGCGGGTGCTGCGAACCGCGGCCGCCCGCTTCGACATCGCCCTCGAGTTCGAGGAGTTCGACTTCGCGAGTGCCGCGTACTGGCAACAGCACGGGCAGATGCTGCCGGACGACTGGTTCCAGACTCTGCGCGAATTCGACGCGATCTTCTTCGGCGCGGTCGGCTGGCCCGATGTGGTGCCCGACCATGTGTCCCTGTGGGGGAGCCTGATCCAGTTCCGCCGGGCGTTCGACCAGTACGTGAACCTGCGCCCGGTCCGGCTCATGCCCGGGGTGGTCTCCCCGCTCGCCGGACGCGCCCCCGGAGACATCGACTTCTACGTCGTGCGCGAGAACACCGAGGGCGAGTACTCCTCGATCGGCGGACGCATGTTCGAGGGCACCGACCGTGAGTTCGTGCTGCAGGAGACCGTGATGACCCGCACCGGCGTCGACCGGGTGCTGCGCTACGCGTACGACCTGGCGCAGCGCCGCGAGGCGAAGCACCTGACCTCGGCGACCAAGAGCAACGGCATCTCGATCTCGATGCCGTACTGGGACGAGCGGGTGGCCGCGGTGGGTGCCGACTACCCCGACGTGCGCCGCGACCAGTTCCACATCGACATCCTCACCGCGAACTTCGTGCTGCACCCCGACTGGTTCGACGTGGTCGTGGCCAGCAACCTGTTCGGCGACATCCTGTCCGACCTCGGACCCGCCTGCACCGGCACGATCGGCATCGCCCCGAGCGCCAACATCAACCCTGAAGGGGTCTTCCCCAGCCTCTTCGAACCGGTGCACGGCTCCGCGCCCGACATCGCGGGCCAGGGCATCGCCAACCCGATCGGCCAGATCTGGTGCGGCGCGATGATGCTCGAGCACCTCGGATATCCGGAGGCCGGAGCCGCCGTGCTCGCCGGGATCGAAGACGTGCTGGCTCGTGGCGCGGATGTGGCACCGTTCACGCCGGACCTCGGCGGCACGGCCACGACGACGGAGCTGGGCGCGGCGATCGCGGAGGCCGTCGCCACCGTCTGAGCGGATCGCTGCACGCCGACCGGCCGACACCAGCCGTTCACGAATCGTTCCTTTCGGAGTACGGCGGTCTCGTAATTGCCCGTCACCTTCGGGAGTTGGAATACCGATGTTCTCGGAATTCCGAGGCATCTCCCTCCCGAAAGGTCATCATGCGCCGCTTCACCCTGCCCGTCGTCGGCCTCCTGGGCGTGGCCGCCCTCACCCTCACCGCCTGCCAGGGCTCGACCGCCGAGGCCGCACCCGCCGATCCCGACGCCCCTCTCACGATCGCCACGATCCCGGTCGGAGACGACCCCACCGCCGAGAACCCGATCGAGGTGTTCGCCGAGCTGCTGGAAGAGGCCACCGGTCGCACGGTCGAGATCACCGACGTGCCCGACTACCTCAGCGTCGTCGAGGCCATCCGCGCCGACCACGTCGACATCGGCATCATGAGCGGATTCCCGTCCGCACTCGCCGTGAACACGGGTGAGGTGGATGCGCTGGTCGCGTTCGAGGGCGACGGCAAGCCGGTCTCGACCTGCGTGGTGCGGGAGGACTCGCCCATCCAGACCGTCGAGGACCTCGAGGGTGCGACCGTCGCCTTCGCCGACCAGGCCTCCAGCTCCGGCTACTTCATGCCCGTGTACATGCTGCACGAAGCGGGACTCGAGCAGGGCACCGACTACGAGGCGATCTTCGCGGGCGGACATGAGGGCAGCTTCGCCGCACTCGAGCAGGGGCAGGTGGACGCCGCGTGCACCGCCATCATGCTCACCGAACTCGGTGCGCCGATGTTCCCCTTCGCGGATGGCGAGTGGCGCGCGGTCGGCGAGAGCCCTGCGATGGACATCCAGGGAGCCGTTCTGGGTCGTCCGTCCCTGGACGCCGAGACGCGCAAGGTCATCCAGGACGGCATCGCCGAGGTGTTCTCGCCCGCCAACGCCGAGCGTCTGGGCGCGTACGGGGCTTTCGCCGCCGCCCCGCAGACCGTCGACCCGAAGGCATCCGCCTTCACCTCGTTCGCCGAGATCGCCGCGGTTGCGGGTGTCGAGCTCGAGGACCTGAAGTGACGGTGGCCGTCCCGGCCGCGCGGGTGCGCGGCGCACACGGAGAGGGTTCCGCCGCCGACGGGCGTGTTGCGGATCGACACGCCCAGGCGCGCGCAACTGATCTGCGTTTCGGCACCGACGTCCGCGCCGAAGGGCCCGTGGTCGCGGTGCGCGGCCTGCGAGTCGCGTATGACACGACGACGGTGCTCCGCGGAGTCGACCTCGACCTGTTCCCCGGCGAGATGGTCGCCCTGCTCGGTGCGTCGGGTTCGGGCAAGTCGACCCTCATGCGCAGCCTCACCGGGTTCGCCCCGATCTCGGCCGGCACAGTGCGGGTCGCGGGCCGTGACGTCACGAACCTCGGTCGCGGCGAACTGCGCACCCTCCGCTCGGGGGTCGGCCAGGTGTTCCAGCAGTTCAACTTGATCCCGCGGCTCAGCGTGATGACGAACGTGCTCACGGGGGCACTGCACGGCGCGGGACCGATCAATCTCGCCGGCGGTTTCACCGGGGCCCATCGCCGACGGGCGCTCGAACTCCTCGATCGGGTCGGCATCGCCCACAAGGCGTCCGCTCCCGCGCGCTCGCTCTCGGGCGGGCAACAGCAGCGCGTCGCGATCGCCCGAGCGCTCATGCAGCAGCCCACGGTGATCCTGGCCGATGAACCGGTCGCCTCGCTCGACCCCCGGCTCGCCGGCTCGGTGCTCGACCTGCTGCGGGAGATCGCGACGCAGGACGGCATCCCGGTGCTGGTGAGCCTGCACGTGCTGCCCCTCGCCCTCGTGCACAGCGACCGGATCGTGGGACTGCGCCACGGCGAGATGCTCGTATCCGGGGCGACCTCGGGGCTGGATGCCACGGCGTTGGAAGCCCTGTACGACGACGAGGAGCACGGCGATGACGACGACCACTGAGCCCCGCACACCCGGTACACCCCGCACCGACCGGACCGACCGGACCGACCGTCCGCACCTCGACCCGGCGGAGCGCGCCCGCCTCGAAGCGGCGTTCCGGGTGCCGCGCGCCCGCTTTCTGATCGGGCTGCCGGTCGCCGTCCTGCTGCTGATCTGGTCGTTCAACGGCGCCCAGTTCAACTTCGTGAAACTTGGTGAGGGCGCGGTCAACATGGGCGAGTTCCTGTCGCGCCTGTTCCCGCCCGACTTCTCGAAGATCGGCACCATCCTCGCCCTCCTGCTGGAGACGTTCCAGATGGCTGTGGTCGGCACGGTCCTCGGTGCGGTCCTGTCGCTGATCGTCGCGTTCGGAGCCACGTCGACCCTCGCGCCCAGGTGGCTGTACTACCCCACACGCTGGGTGATGAACATCATCCGCTCGGTCCCCGACCTGGTGTTCGCGCTCATGTTCGTCTCGGCCGTCGGGCTGGGTCCGTTCGCAGGCATCCTGGCCATGACGCTCGGTTCCATCGGGTCGATCGGCAAGATCTTCGCCGAGGCGATGGAGCAGGTCGACCGTGGACCGGTGGTCGCCATGGAAGCGGTCGGCGCCTCGAAGCGGCAGGTCATCCAGTATGGCGTCTTGCCGCAGGCCGCACCCCTGCTCACCTCCTACACGCTGCTGCTGTTCGAGGGGAACGTGCGCGGGGCGACCATCCTCGGACTCGTCGGCGCGGGAGGCATCGGACTCGAACTGACCACGGCCATGCGCATGTACGACTACGGCCACCTCAGCGCCATCATCATCTGCATCATCGTGCTCGTCACGGTGATCGACCAGGGCAGCGCCCTCATCCGAAGGAGAATCACATGACCCTCATCGACACCGACCTCGTCCTCAGCGCCCCGGTCAACCTGCGCGATCTCGGAGGCATCGCGATCGACGGCGGTGTGCTCCGTGAGGGGGTCGCCATCCGCGCCGACGACCTCGCCTACGTGACTCCGCAGGCCGCGGACCAGCTCATCGATCGTGGGCTCACCGCGATCATCGATCTGCGCTCGCCGCGGGAGGCTTCCCTCACCGGCCGTGGCCCGCTCGGCGCGCATCCGGTCGCGTACCACCACCTGCCGCTCATCGCGGATGTGGGGGAGACGATGGATCGCGAACAGCCGGCGCTCACGCACGAGGCGATGGGACTCATGTATCAGCGCATGGCCGAGAGCGCGGCGCCCCAGCTGGTGATCGCGCTCACCGTGATCGCGCACACGCCCGGTGCGGTCGCCTTCCACTGCGCCGCCGGCCGAGACCGCACCGGTGTGCTCGCGGCCATGCTGCTGCTCGTGCTCGGCGCGACCGACGACGACATCGTCGCGGACTACGCGCGCACCGGCGACAACATGGTCGCGATCATGGCGCGCACGGCCCCGGTGATGGGGGCGATGTGGAAGGCACTCGGCTTCGACGCCGATGCCCTCGAGAACACGTCGTCGTTGTTGGAGGGCTCGATGGACGTGTCGATGCGCAGTCTGCTGGACACCCTCCGCGCGCAGCACGGTGACCCGCTGACGCCGCTGCGCGCCGCGGGACTCTCCGATGCCACGATCGCCCGACTCCGTGCCAAGGCCCTGGCCGCGTGACCATCCTGGAGAGGGAAGCCGGGGCTGCGGTCCGCCGCCGCCCCGGTCGACCGCGTGACGAGGAGATCGATGGGCAGATCGTCACGGCGACGCTCGAGATCATCGATGCGGGCGAGGAGGTCACGGTGTCGCGTGTGGTCGCCCGCAGCGGAGTGAGTCGGGCGGCGCTGTACCGACGCTGGCCCTCTCTGACGCTCCTGATCGCCGCCGCGCTCGACGTCGGGCGCGAGGTGCCGCCGGAGTACCCGGTCGATGCCGATCTGCACGAGATCCTGCTCGCGGGGCTCGGGCTCGGGGCCGACGGTGTGGCGCCCTCGGCCCCCGGATACTCCGAGGCGCGATTCCGGCAGCGCATCCGTCTGGTGATGGCCGATCGTGCGCTGCAGAAGACGTACTGGCAGTCGCATGTCTCGCGGCGCCGGGTACCGCTGCAGAACGCGCTACGGACGGGCATCGCGCGCGGCGAGCTGCTGGCCGACCTCGACGTGGAGGCCTGCTTCGACGCCATCGCAGGTGTCGCGTACTACCAGCTCGTCGTGCGCGGCGACCGGGTCAGCGATCCTGCGGTGGTCGAGCGGATGCGCGCCGCGATCGAGGTGATCTGGCGCGGGATGGTCGCTGCCTGACGTGAGTGCCTCGTTGCGGGATCGAAAACGCGCCTCCGCCGGGGGTTTCCGGTGCGGTTCTGATCCCGCAACGGCCGCGCTCAGCTCTTCGTGAGGTCTTGCGCGAACATCACGAGGATGCCGCTCGGGCCGCGCAGGTACGTGAGCTTGTAGAGGTCCTGATATGTCGCGACGCCGCGGAGCGGGTGGAATCCGTGGCGGGCGGCGATGGCGAGGGACTCGTCGATGTCGTCGACGGAGAACGCGATACGGTGCATCCCGATCTCGTTCGGAAGCGTCGGGTCCGTCTCGATCGCATCGGGGTGGATGTACTCGAAAAGCTCGATCTGGCCGCGTCCGTCCGGTGTCTGCAGCACCGCGATCTTGGCGTGGTTGCCGTCGAGCCCGACGGCGGTCGCCGCCCACTCTCCGCTGACTTCGTCACGGCCGAGCACGGTGAGACCGAGGTCGGTGAAGAAGGAGATGGTGGCTTCCAGGTCGCGGACCGCGATGCCGACGTTCTCGAGGGTGATGGGCATGACGGGATGCTACTCGGGATCGCCGCGCACGTCAGGGCTAGCCTCCGAGTTTCTCGGCGCAGGCGACGCAGTACTCGGCGAAGGGCCGTGCCTCGAGGCGGCCGGCGGGGATGGGGCGTCCGCAGTTCGCGCAGAGGCCGTAGGTTCCGGCATCCACCCGGGCCAGCGCATCGTCGACCTGCCGGAGTTCGGATGCCGCGGCCTCGGCGAGTCCGGTCAGGCGCGACCACTCCGACGACAGGGTGACGCCCTCGGGGTCGTGCTCGTCGTCGTCGTTCGAGCTCTCGCGGTCGTGCGTGAGCTCGTCGAGCGTCGCAGCGGTGGCCTGCACGCGCGCCTCGGCCCGAGCGCGCAGTGCGAGCAGGCGATCACGGGCGTCAGCGGTCATGCGACCACTCTAGGCACCGGGGACTGCCCTCGGCTCGAATCGCGCAACGGGCTCGATACTGCGCCGGGATCGAACCATTCACGCGATTCGAACGGCGGGAGAAGCTACACCGTCGGGGTTCGCGTCGGTACCGAGTCGGTCGTGGTCGGCACGGCCACCGCCTTCATGCCGGGGTGGTCGCGTTCGAGCGCGGCACCTTCCATGTCGACGTTCGGCAGCAGGCGGTCGAGCCAGCGCGGCAGCCACCACGCCGAGCGTCCGAGCAGGTGCATGAGGGCGGGCATGAGCAGCATCCGCACCACGAAGGCGTCGAGCAGGACCCCGAACGCCAACCCGAATCCGATCGAGCGGATGATCGTCGACTCCGAGAAGATGAACCCGCCGAACACCGACACCATGATGAGCGCGGCGGCGATCACGACCGAGCGGCCGGCGCGGAAGCCCTGGGCGACGGCGTCCCGCGCCGAGGCCCCGTGCACATATGCCTCGCGCATGCCGGAAGCGAGGAACAGCTGATAGTCCATGGCGAGCCCGAACAGGATGCCGACGAGGATCACGGGCAGGAAGCTCAGGATCGGTCCGGTGCTGTGCAGCCCGATGATCTCGGCGCCCCAGCCGAACTGGAACACGGCCACGATCAGCCCGTAGGTCGCGAACAGGGAGAGGACGAACCCGCCCGTGGCGATGATCGGCACGAGCAGCGACCGGAACACCACGATCATGATGAGCAGGGAGAGCCCGACCACGACCACGAGGTACAGAGGCAGGACTCCCGCCAGGGCTTCCGAGATGTCGATGTTGATCGCGGCCTGACCTGCCACACCGAGGGTGATTCCGTCGTCGATCGCCGGCATCGAGCGCAGGTCCTGCACGAGTGTCTCGGTCGACGCGCTGTTCGGTCCCTCCTCCGGCACGACCTGGAACGCGAGCAGGGTGTTGTCGTCGGAGGTCGCGATCGGTGCGACGGCGACCACATCGTCCTGGTCGGCGATGGCCTGCGCGATCGTGACCTGCGTGGCGAGCAGGTCGTCGTCGCTGACCGCGTCGTCCAGGGTCGCGGTGACGAGCAGAGGGCCGTTCGCGCCCGCGCCGAACTGTTCGTCGACGGTCTGGAAGGCGCGGTAGCTGGTGGAGTCGCTCGGCTCGCTCGAACCGTCCGGCAGTCCGAGTCGCATCGACATCGCGGGGATCGCGATGATCAGCAGAGCGACGACACTCACCACGGCCGTGACCACGGCGCGGAGCGTCGACATGCGCTTCACCGGCTTGCCCGCGGCGTGCTCCTCGCCGATCGTGCCGCGCGCGCGACGGCTGAGCAGGCGCGGACCGACGAGGCCGAGGATGGCGGGGGCGAGGGTGATCGCGACGAGCACGGCCACCGCGACGCACACCGCGCCGACCGTTCCCATGAGGCCGAGGAAGGGGACGCCGGTGACGTTGAGGGCGAGGAGGGCGACGATCACCGTCGTGCCGGCGAAGACGACGGCCGTGCCGGAGGTTCCCGTCGCGAGACCGATGGACTCTCGCACCGGGACGCCGGCGAGCATCTGCTTGCGGTGTCGGTTCACGATGAACAGGGAGTAGTCGATGCCCACCGCGAGGCCGAGCATGACACCGAGGACCGGCGTCACCGAGGCCATGTTCACCACGCCCGAGAACGCGAGGGATGCCGTCACGCCGACGCCCACACCGACGATGGCCGTGACGATCGGGAGAGCGGCGGCGAGGAGCGAGCCCAGCATCACGATGAGGACGATCGCGGCGAACGCGAGACCGACAGCCTCTCCGACGCCGAAGATCTCCGGGACGCCCTGTGCGATGTCGGTGCCGAAGTCGACCTCGACGCCGTCGATCGGTGCGGACTCGAAGTGGTCGATCGCGCCCTGCTTCACCTCTTCGGAGAGCTCGAGACGCGGGTCGACGAAGGAGATGTTGACGATGGCGGTCGATCCGTCTTCGGAGACCACGCCGATGCCGTCCGAGAGGGCGAGGAGGGTCGTGCCCAGCTCGACCTGATCGGAGTTCTCGTCCAGTTCGATTCTCTTCGACGCGAGAGTCGCCTGCTGGGCCTCGAGTTCGGCCGCCTGTGCGTTCAGCGCGGCCAGCTGCGCATCGAGGGCGGCCAGCTGCTCGGGGCCGGCTCCGGACTGCTCCGCCTGGGCGCGGGCGGCGGTGAGCTGCGCGATCCCGGCATCGAGCTGAGCCCTGCCGTCGTCGAGCTGGGTCTGGGCCGCATCCAGCTGCGTGCGGCCGTCGGTGATCTGCGCCTGACCGTCGGCGAGCTTCTGCGCCTGTTCGTCCTGCTGCTGCTGCGCGTCGAAGGGGTCGATCACCCGGGCGACGCCGTCGAGGTCCTCCGCGCTCACGGCGAGGTCGGAGATCTCCTGCTTCTGCTCGTCGGTGAACGGCGATCCGTCTTCGGTCCGGTAGACGACGGTGCCCGTGCCGCCGGCGGTGTCGGGGAGCTTGTCGGCGAGCTCGTCGGTCACGGCGCCGGAGGCGGTGCCGGGGATGTCGAAGCTGTTGCTCAGCGTGCCGCCGAGTGTGAGGAAGGCACCGACGCCGAGGCCGAGGATCACGACCCACGAGACGATCACCGTCCAGGCCTTGCGCGCAGCGAACGAACCCAGACGGTACAGCAGTGATGCCACAGTGGTCTCCTTCAGACTCAAAGATCATACGGCACGTCTCGTCTAGGGATCTGTGGCTATCCTGAGTCCATGGTCAACGAGCATCGCAGCGGGCCCGTGCGCAGCACCGCGGCGCGCGAAGCGATCCTCGACGCGACCTCCCGCCTGTTCCACGCCCAGGGGTACGACCGGCTCACGATCGAGGGCATCGCCAAGGAAGCCGGGGTGGGCAAGCAGACCATCTACCGCTGGTGGCCGTCGCGGGGTGCGCTGATCGCGGACTGCCTGGTCGACGGGCGCCTCATCCCCGTCGATTTCGTCGTGCCCGACACGGGTGACCTGTTCGCCGACGTCGAGGCCTGGCTGCAGTCGGTCTTCCGAATCCTCGAGACGACGCAGGGTCAGGCGTTGCTGCAGTCGCTGGTCGCCGCCGCCGCGGAGGATGCCGCGGTCGGCGCTCACCTCGGAGGGAGCCTCGGCGTCGAGCAGCATCTCTCCGAGCGTCTGCGCGGCGGGATCCGCGACGGCGAGCTGCCGGAAGACGCGCCCGTCACGCAGATCGGTCGGGCGATCCTCGGGGCGATCATCGTGGAGTCGCTCGGTCGCGAGAGCCACGGACCCGGCGGGATCATCGAGCTGATCCGGTACCTCTTCACGCGCTGAGTCGCGCGCGTGCCGTGCGGTCGGCGTTGAGTCTCAGCCGAGGAGCAGCGTCAGCACCGTCGCGCCGCCACCGGCGAGGATCAGCGCGATGATGACCGTCCACGCGACGATGCGGATGCGCCGGTTGCGCTTCTCGCCGAGGTCGCCGTAGTCCTCGCTCAGGTTGTCGCTCATGCGCTGACCTCCGTGACGGTCGGACCGAAGTAGGACGGGAGCGTGGCCTGCGAGCGCTCGCGGAGCTCGGCGACCGAGACGGTGAAGACGCCCTGGACCTCGAGCTTCGCGCCCTCGTCGTCCGTCACGCCGATGCGCATCACCGGGTAGTCGCGTCCCTCGCAGAGGCCGCGGAACTTCACGTCGTCCTCACGGGGCACGGTCACCAGCACGCGGCCGGTCGACTCGGAGAACAGCGCAGACGCGGCATCCACCCCATCGCGCTCGATGATCTCGTTCAGCCAGACGCGGGCGCCGACGCCGAAACGCATGACGCCCTCGGCGAGGGCCTGCGCGAGGCCACCCTCGGAGAGGTCGTGCGCCGAGGAGATCAGCCACTCGTCGCGAGCTGCGGAGAGCAGACCGGCGAGGCGCTTCTCCGCCGCGAGGTCGACCGCAGGCGGCAGACCGCCGAGGTGCTGGTGCACCACGTCCGCCCACGCGGAACCCGAGAGCTCGGTCGAGGTGGTGCCGAGCAGGTAGATGTTCTGGCCCTCGTCCTGCCAGCCGGAGGGGATGCGGCGCGAGACGTCGTCGATGATGCCGAGCACGCCGACCAGCGGGGTCGGGTGGATCGGCACGTCGCCGGTCTGGTTGTAGAACGAGACGTTGCCGCCGGTGACCGGGGTTCCCAGCTCGTAGCATCCGTCGGCCAGGCCGTCGACCGTCTGGCCGAACTGCCACATGACCTCGGGGTTCTCGGGCGAGCCGAAGTTGAGGCAGTCGGTGATCGCGGTCGGCACAGCACCGGTGACGGCGACGTTGCGGTACGCCTCGGCGAGGGCCAACTGCGCTCCTGCGTACGGGTCGAGCTGGCAGTAGCGGCCGTTGGCGTCGGTCGAGACCGCGAAGCCGAGGCCGGACTCCTCGTCGACGCGGATCATGCCGGCGTCGTCGGGGAAGCTCAGCGCGGTGTTGCCGAGCACGTAGTAGTCGTACTGGTTGGTGATCCAGCTCGTGTCGGCGAGGTTCGGCGAGGCGACGATGTCGAGGAACTGCTCGCGCAGCGTCTCCGGGTCGTTCGAGCGGGGGAGGTTCTCGGCGGCGTCTGCCTGGAGGGCGTCGATCCACGTCGGGTAGGCGACCGGGCGGTCGTAGACGGGGCCGTCGACCGCGACCGTCGAGGGGTCGACGTCGACGATGCGCTCGCCCTGCCAGTCGATGATGAGGCGTCCGTCACCGGTGACCTCGCCGAGCACGGAGGTTTCGACCTCCCACTTGTTCACGACCTCGAGGAACGCGTCGAGCTTCTCGGGCGCGACGATCGCCATCATGCGCTCCTGCGATTCCGACATGAGGATCTCCTCAGCCGTGAGCGTGGGGTCGCGCAGCAGGACGTTGTCGAGCGAGACCTTCATGCCGCTGTTGCCGTTGGCCGCCAGCTCGCTGGTCGCGCAGGAGATGCCGGCGGCGCCCAGGTCCTGGATCGCCTCGACGAGCTCGCCGCGGTACAGCTCGAGGCAGCACTCGATCAGCACCTTCTCGGCGAAGGGGTCGCCCACCTGCACCGCGGGGCGCTTGGTCGGCCCGGTGGAGTCGAAGGAGTCGGAGGCGAGGATGCTCGCGCCGCCGATGCCGTCGCCACCCGTGCGGGCACCGAACAGGACGACCTTGTTGCCGACGCCGGTCGCGTTGGCGAGCTTGAGGTCTTCGTGACGCAGCACCCCCACCGCGAGCGCGTTCACGAGCGGGTTGGCCTGGTAGACGGCGTCGAAGACCGTCTCGCCGCCGATGTTCGGGAGGCCCAGGCAGTTGCCGTAGAAGCTGATGCCGCTGGTCACACCATGCACGACGCGGGCGGTGTCAGGATGGTCGACCGCACCGAAGCGCAGGGCGTCCATGACCGCGACCGGGCGGGCGCCCATCGAGATGATGTCGCGGACGATGCCGCCGACGCCGGTCGCCGCACCCTGGAAGGGCTCGATGAACGACGGGTGGTTGTGCGACTCGGCCTTGAAGGTGACGGCCCAGCCCTCGCCGACGTCGACGACGCCCGCGTTCTGGCCCATGCCCACCATGAGGCGTTCCTTCATCTCGTCGGAGACCTTCTGGCCGAAGCGGCGCAGGTAGTTCTTCGACGACTTGTAGGAGCAGTGCTCCGACCACATCACGGAGTACATCGCCAGCTCGCCCGAGGTGGGCCGGCGGCCGAGGATCTCCTTGATGCGCTCGTACTCATCGGGCTTGAGTCCGAGGGCCCCGTAGGGCTGCTCCTTCTCGGGCGTCGCGATCGCGTTCTCGACGGAGTCGGGGACGTGCTGGGGGGAAGGTGCAGGGGCGGTGGTCACGCGCACTCCAAGGGAAGGGGCCGGCGGGGCATGTCCAGTCTACCGGCGCGGGTTCGGCGTGCATTGCGGGTGCAATAACGCTCCGGGGAAGGCCGTGTCCGGAGCGTTTTCGATCCCGCCACGGGTCGACGGATCCCCCGGAATGGGGGGTGTCGAGAGAAAACCGTTCACATGAACGGTTTTCTGCGCTATGGTCGGTGCACGGCGCAGCGAGGCGTCGCCTGAGCGGGGCAGAGCTGTCCTGTGGAACGGAGCAGAGCACATGAACGACCGTCGAGCCTTCGACCGGCGCACCTTTCTCGTGGCCGGGGCGGCCTCGCTGGCGACCGTCGCGATGACGCCCGCGCTCCCGGCCGCTGCCGCACCCGTCGAGTCGCCGGTCGCGGCACCCGCTCTTCTTCGCGGCGGCCTGAACGCGCAGACGCGCCGATTCGACACGCGCCAGGTGCGGGGGTGGGCGGCCGACACCTGGCGGAGCCTCGTCGCGATGACCGACTCGCGCACCGGCCTCCCCGCCGACAACATCACCGAGGGACTCAGCGCCGGGGAGCGCTCCGGCTACACGTCTCCGACGAACATCGGTGGATATCTGTGGTCGACGCTCGTCGCCCGAGAGCTCGGCCTCATCTCACGGGGCGAAGCGACCGGGCGTCTCATCCGCACCCTGAAGACCCTCGACCGCATGGAGCATCACGCCCCGAGCGGCATGTACTACAACTGGTACGACGAAGCCACGGGCAAGGCCCTGCGCATGTGGCCCGATTCGGGCGACGTCATCCATCCTTTCTGCTCCAGCGTCGACAACGGATGGCTGGGTGCCGCGCTGCTCACGGTGAAGAACGCGGATCGGGGCGCGGCGCGCTGGGCGTCCAAGGTCTTCGACCGGATGCGGTGGGACGCGTTCTACAACGACAACAGCGACCCCGAGCACCCGGTGCGCGAGGGCGGACTCCTTCACGGCGGCTTCTTCCCCTTCGACCACGACCGGCCGGGCGGCGTCTACCGGGGCACGCACGTCGGCGGCGAACCGGTGTGGCTGACCACGCACCACTACGACACCGTGGTGTCCGAGACGCGCATCACCACCTATCTCGGGATCATCACGGGACAGATCCCCGGGAAGCAGTACTACGCGTCCTGGCGCACCTTCCCGGCCTCCTGTGACTGGTCGTGGCACGAGATGCAGCCCGTGGGTGAGAGTCGCACCTACTTCGGTCTCGACGTCTACGAAGGCGCGTACACCTACCGCGGGATGCGCATCGTGCCGGGCTGGGGCGGCAGCATGTTCGAGGAGCTCATGCCCGACGTGTTCGTGCCGGAGGCCCGGTGGGCGCCCGGGAGCTGGGGGCGCAATCACCCGCTGCACGTGCGGGCGCAGCGCGAGCACGGTCTCGACGAGGCCGGCTACGGCTATTGGGGGTTCAGCCCGTCGAGCAACCCGGCAGGCGGGTACCGCGAGTACGGCGTCGACGCGCTCGGACTCAACCCCGACGGCTATCTGTCGGACCAGGAGGGAACGAATTTCGACCCCGGCTTCGGCGACTGTCGGCCGGCGACGAACCCGACACCGACGTACGGAGACGGCGTGGTCACCCCGCACGCCGCGTTCCTCGCGATGATGCACGAGCCGGCGGAGGCGTTCACGAACCTCGTGAACATCCAGCGGGACTTCGACGCGTACGGGCGCGGCGGCTTCTTCGACGCCGTCGCCGTGCGATCGGGCACGGTCGCCCGTCGTCACCTCTCGCTCGATCAGGCGATGGTGATGGGCGCGATCGGCAACGTGCTCTGTGACGGCGTCGTCCGTCGAGGCTTCGCGACGCGGGCCGTCGAAAGCCGGCTCCGCCCGGTCATCGGTATCGAGAGGTTCGGTGCCGGACGCGCCTGAGCAGCGTCCGCCAGGCGTCGACGAGAAGCAAGACCCCATCAGATCGGAAGGCGATCACATGAGAATCAACAAGAGACTGGCGGCGTTCGCGCTCGTCGGCGTGACACTGGCGACATTGACGGCCTGCGGGAGGGCGGATGCCGGGCCCGCGGAGGGCGCAGGAGCGGAGGACATCTCCGACGGACCAGCCACCGGTAGCCTCACCGTCTGGGCCATGGGAGCCGAGGGGGAGAACCTCGACGAGCTGACGAAGACCTTCGAGGAACAGAACCCCGACGTCGACGTCGAGGTCACCGCGGTGCCCTGGGGTTCTGCGCACGACAAGTTCATCGCCGCGATCGCGTCAGGCACCACACCGGACGTGGCTCAGGTGGGCACGACCTGGATGGGCGAGTTCGCCGGCCTGAACGCGCTCGACCCGGTGCCCGCGCAGATCGACGACAGCGTCTTCTTCGAGGGCGCGAACGCCACGAACCTGGTGGACGGCGTCTCCTACGGCGTGCCGTGGTACGTCGAGACCCGCGTCGTGTTCTACCGCACCGACATCGCCGAGGCCGCCGGCATCACCGAGCCGCCGACGGACTGGGACGGACTGCACGACATGGCGGCCGCCATGAAGACGCAGCCGGGAGTGGACTGGGGCATCAGCCTGCAGCCCGGCGGAACCGGTTCCTGGCAGACATTGCTCCCGTTCATGTGGCAGGCGGGCGGCGACATCACGAACGACGCCCTGACCGAGTTCACGTTCGACTCTCCGGAGAACGCGGACGCGTTGTCCTACTACCAGTCGTTCTTCACCGACGGTCTCGCCGACAGCGCCCCCACCGAGGGCACGACGGAGGCGGACTTCGTCGATGGCCGTGTGCCGATGTTCATCTCCGGTCCCTGGATGATCGGCAGCGTCGAAGCGCTGGGCGGCGAGGGGTTCGCTGACAAATACGGCGTCGCGGTGATGCCCTCTGCCCAGAAGGAGGCTTCGTTCGTCGGCGGCTCGAACCTCGGCGTGTTCTCGAACACGAAGAACCGGGATGCCGCGTGGAAGCTCGTGCAGTTCCTCACCGAGGAGGAGACCCAGGCCTCGTGGTTCGACATCGTCGGCGACCTGCCTTCCGTCAAGGGGGCATGGACGACCGATGCATTGAAGTCGGATGAGAAGCTCGCCGTCTTCGGGACGCAGCTCGAGACCGCGAAGGCACCGCCGTCGATCACGACGTGGGAGCAGATCGCGACGAGCCTCGACGCGCAGGTGGAGGCGGTCACCAAGACCGGGTCGGATCCGGCGGAGGCGCTCCGAGCCGTGCAGCAGGAGGCGACATCGATCGGGTTCGGCGGCGAATGACCGTCGCCGCTCGGCAGCCTCGCTCGGGTCGAAGCAGGAGCTTCCGCTCGAGCGAGGCACGGGCGGGCCTGATCCTCGCCCTCCCCTTCTGCCTCCTGTTCGGGGTCTTCACCGTCTGGCCCGTGTTCCAGTCGATGTTCATGAGCTTCACCGATACTCGGGTGACCGACATCAAGACTCCGTTCAACGTCGGCTTCGTCGGCCTGGACAACTACGCCAAGGCTCTCGGAGACCCGCTGTTCCTGCGCGCCGCCACCAACACCGCCGTGTTCGTGGCGGTCGGGGTCCCGCTGACGATAGCGGTGGCGCTGCTCGCGGCCGTCGTGCTCGACAAGGGCATCAAGCGCTTCCGCAACTTCTTCCGGGTGGGCTTCTACACACCCGTGATCACCAGCATCGTGGCGGTCGCGGTGGTGTGGAAGTTCCTCTATCAGCCGGACAACGGTCTCATCAACACCGTGCTCGGATGGGTGGGGATCGACGGGCCGCACTGGCTCGGAGACCAGCGCACCGCGCTGGCATCGCTGATCGTCATGGCTGTGTGGCGGAACTTCGGCACCGGGATGATCATCTTCCTCGCGGGCCTGCAGGCTGTGCCGCCGTCGCTCCTGGAGGCAGGCTCCCTCGACGGCGCCGGAGCATGGAAGCGCTTCTGGCACATCACGTTGCCGACGCTGCGGCCGACGATGCTGTTCGTCGTCGTCACCACCACGATCGGCTATCTGCAGTTCTTCGAGGAACCGTTCGTCATGACCGATGGCGGTCCGCTCAACAGCACCCTCTCCGTGTCGCTGTACACCTACCGGCAGTTCGGATTCGGCAACTTCGGGCTCGCGGGCGCGATGGCGTACATCACGTTCATCGTCGTCATCGTCGTCACTTTCATCCAGTTCCGTGTGAGTAGAGAGAAGAGCTGATGCGCGCATCCCGGAACCGGGTGTGGATCTACATCGCGGTGATCCTCGCTTTCGTGATCGTCGTGATGCCGTTCCTCTGGATGGTGCTCGGCGCGTTCAAGACTCAGGGCGAGCTCCTCGCGTCGCCGCCGACCTGGTGGCCGGCGAACCCGACGTTCGACAACTTCGTGCGACTGTTCGAGCGGCTCGACTTCGGGCGGTTCTTCTTCAACTCGGCGACCGTGGCCGTCGTCGTCACCACGGGCAACATCCTCTTCTGTTCGATGCTCGGGTACGCACTGGCGATGCTGGACTTCCCGGGCAAGAAGGCGATCTTCATCGCGGTGCTCGGCACGTTGATGATCCCGGGGCTGGTCGTGTTCATCCCGCAGTTCGTCCTCGTGGTCAATCTCGGACTCGCCGACACGCTGACGGCGTTGTTCATCCCGTTCCTCGCCGGCGCGTTCGGGGTGTTCCTGATGCGACAGTTCTTCCTGGGCACTCCGCGCGACCTCCTGGAGGCGGCGCGACTCGATGGCGCGGGGGAGTTCCGGATCTTCTTCCGTGTGTACCTGCCCCTGGCGGGCCCCGCCATCGCCACGCTCGCGACCCTCACCTTCCTCGGCTCCTGGAACAACTTCCTCTGGCCGCTCGTCGTCGCCAGCAGTGAGAAGACCTACACGCTGCCGGTCGCGCTGTCGCTGGTGTCGACGGGGCAGAACGCGACGGACTTCGGCCTGCTGCTCGCGGGTGCGACGGTCGTCGTGCTGCCGGTCCTGGTCGTCTTCCTCTTCTTCCAGCGATTCATCATCGAGGGCATCGCCACCAGCGGCATCAAGTGATCGTCGCCGCGCCGCCCACACCCCAGAGAGATTGAAGGAAAGTGCACTACTCCCTCCCCGTCATCCGAGCGCAGTTCACGTCGGCAGGAGCCCTGGGCTCTCTGCAGGCCGGGCCCCTCAGTCTGCTGCAGTATCCGGCCAGCGAGCTCGAACCGGGGCCGCACCAGGTCTGGCTCCGGTTCCGCAGCGCGGAGGGGGTGCACGCGCATCCGCTCACCGGTCCCGCGTGCGAGGGCCGGGTCGCTCGCGGTGACGGCTCCGCGCTGGTCTCGGGGACGACCCGCGGAGTGGAGTGGCAGGTGTGGTGGGAGCACCCCGCAGACGGTGTCGCCGGCTGGAGCGTCCACCTCCGCAACGCCGGGTCCGAGCCGGTCGCGCTGGACGTCGTGCACCTGATCGATCCGGCATTGACCGCGGCCGAGAGCCTGCGTGAGAACGAGTTCTACGTGTCGGACTACCTCGATGTCCAGCCGCTCGGCGAGCCGGAGGTCGCGTGGCTCGCCGTCCGGCAGAGCATGCCGGGACCGAGGAATCCGTGGATGGCCGTGGGGAGCACCGAGCGGGTGGTGGGGTGGTGCACGGATGCCCGACAGCTGGCGTTCCCTGACGGAGGACTCGATCTCTCGCGGGACCTTCCGTCCCGCCGCCTGCAGGGCGAGCACACGTTGCTGGGCCTGCAGACGGAGACTCGGACGCTGGCGTGCGGCGAGACCCGTGCGTTGAGGTTTCCCGTCGTGGTCGTGGACGACCATCCCGGCCGGACGGACGCGAGTGACCTGGCGTTCGTGGACGCGATCAATGGAGGAACGCCGTGGCGAACGGAGCCGCCGCAGCTCGGACCCCTCGCCGCCGTCGTGCCGACGCTCTTCAGCCCGGCGCGCACGGCGATCGTCGAGGACCTGTCCGAGGAGGACTTCCTCGCGGTGAGCGGCGCGCACGCCGAGGGGGTGGAAGACGGGCCGGACGGCGCCTGGGCGTACTGGGCGGGCGGCCGCCACGTCGTGTCCGGCCCGAAGGAGCGTGCCGTGATACGTCCGCACGGTCACATCTCGCGGGTGTCGGCGGGCCCGCATCCCGCTGATCTCACGGTCGCCTCCACCGCGTGGATGGACGGTGTCTTCGCCTCTCAGCTCACGATCGGGCATGCCAGCGCTGCGCCGCTCCTCTCGGTGCGGCGCAGCGCCGTCGGGCTCAAGCGCGCGGATGGGCTGCGGCTCTTCGTCCGCGGAACCACCGGCCCGTGGCTGATGCTCGGCACCCCGAGCGCGTGGATCGTCGACGGCCCCCGGGTCCGCTGGGTCTATCGGTGGGATGGACGGCACATCGAGGTGGTCAGCACGCTGAGCCTGGGGGAGCTGATCGTCGAGGTGGAGGTCGTCGAAGGCCCGCCCATCGAGCTGCTCGTCTCGGCCCATGCCGATGCGGTCACGGCCCCCGGAGAGGACGGCTCGCTGTTCGCCGACGGTCGCAGCCGCGACGACCGGTGGCGGGCGAGCGTCCATCCCTCGGGGACGGTCTTCCGGCACCGCATCGTGCTCGTCGATCAGGCGGACGCGGGTGAGCGTGGGGCGCTGTGGCGTGCTCCCGAGCTTCACGGCGATGACGAGAGCATCCGCCGCCTGAACCGCATCCTGCCGTCGTTCGTCGCGGACGCGGCCGTTCACTACCAGGCGCCGCGAGGGCTCGAGCAGTTCACGGGCGGCGCATGGGGTACCCGTGACGTCAGTCAGGGACCGGTGGGACTGCTCCTGGCCACCGACAGTCCGGCAGTGCTGCGCGACGTGCTGCTCACGGTGTTCTCCGCGCAGCAGACCGACGGTGACTGGCCCCAGTGGTTCCAGTACCTCCGTGCCCACCGTGCACCCGGGCATCGGGACAGCCACGGCGACGTGGTCTATTGGCCGCTCCTGGCGCTGGGGGAGTATCTGGAGGCGACGGGGGACGACGGCATCCTGCACGAGCGGGTGTCGTCCGTCGGGACGGACGAGCTGTCGCCGCCCTCATCGATCCTCGAACACGTGGAGGCGGCGTTCGGACGACTGGCCTCACGCCGCAGCGCCGACCCGCGCCTGCCTGCCTATGGGCACGGAGACTGGAACGACGCCCTTCAGCCCGCCAGCCCCGCCCTCGCGGCCTCGCTGTGCTCGACCTGGACGACCGAGCTGGAGATCAAGGCACTCGAGACGCTCGGACCCCGTCTCGCCGATGCCGCCCCCGAACTGGCCGACCAGATGGCGTCGCTCGCGGCCGGCACGCGCAGCGCGTTTCGCGAGCGCCTCCTCGTGGACGGGGAGCTGTGCGGGTACTCGATCATCACCTCGGACGGACTCGAGCCGCTCGTGCACCCCGCGGACGACCGGACGCACATCGGGCACGGATCCCTGCAGGTGATCCACGCGATCGGCGACGAGCTGCTCACCCCCGAAGAGGCCGCGCACCACCTCGGCCTCGTGGACCGGCACCTCGACGGCCCCACCGGCATCTACCTGTTCGACCGGCCCCTTCCCTATCACGGTGGGGTCACGCGGACGTTCCTGCGGGCTGAGGCGGCATCGTTCTGGGGGCGCGAGATCGGGCTCATGTACTCGCATGCCCACATCCGGTGGGTGCAGGCGCTGCTGCGACTCGGCTTGGCGGAGCGGGCGTGGACGGCGTTGCAGCTGCTGATACCGCAGGGGGTGCGATCGGCTGTGCCCGGAGCCGCGGCGCGGCAGTCGGATTGCTACTACTCGTCCTCCGATGCGGGGTTCGCCGACCGCTATGAGGCGCAGGAGCACCCGGACCGTCTCTTCGATCCGGAGTTCTCGTTCGAGGGAGGGTGGCGCGTGTATTCGTCCGGGCCGGGACTCATCCTGCGGATCCTGGTCGAAGAGGTGCTCGGATGCCGGTGGACCGTGCACGGGCTCCAGGTCGACCCCGTGCTCCCCGGGGTGTTCGACGGTTCCACGGCGCAGATACGGTGCGGAGGCAGAGACGTCATCGCGACCTACCGGGTCACGGGGGAAGGTCACGGTGTGCGGCGCGTGCTGCTCGATGGACGCCCGGTCGACACGACCCCTGTGCCGCGACGATACCGGCGGGGCGGGGTGTTGATTCCGCGCGCGACCTGGGAGGCGCAGGAGGCCGGCGAGGTGCGCCTCACGATCGAGGTGGGCTGATCCCTGTCACCCCTCCGCGGCGGGCGATTCCTCCGGGGCATCCGACGGGAGGAAGTATCCGCGCACGAACTCCTCGAAGAGCGGCACCATGTCGACGGACTCGTCGAGCAGCCACTGCAGCTGGATCCCGTCCATCACCGCACTGATCAGCCGCCCCGCGAGGTCCGGGTCGAGGTCGGTGCGCACTTCGCCCGCCTCCTGCGCCCGGCGGAGGAGGTCTCCCGCCCGGTCGGCTGCGGAGCGGTAGCGGTCGACGAACTCGTCGTGCAGGGGGTGATCCGGGTCGGAGGCCTCCGCCGACACGATCGCATACAACGATGCGAGGCCGCGGGATGACTGGTTGTGCGCGACGACCTTGCCGGCCTGATCGATGAGCGTGTGCTCGGCGGGCTCTCCTGCAGCTCCGCGGACGGTCTCGTCGCGTTGGTGCAGCACCTCGGCGAAGAGTTCCTCCTTGTCGGCGAAGTGGTGCATCAGTCCGGACTGCGTGAGCCCGACCCGCCGGGCGATCTCACGCATCGAGCTGTTTCGATACCCGGTGCGCGAGAACAACTCCAGTGCTTCGTCGACGATCGCCTGTCGCCGCGCCTGGCCCTTCGCGTAGCCTTTGCGCTGCTCCGCCGCGGTTCCCCGCTGCTCCGTGTCGCCTGTGTCCACCGCTGCGCTCCCGCCTCGATACCCGACTCAAAACCTAACACCCGAACGGCTTTGCAGCTGTCGCCCGATGCCGCGGTTCACAACTCAGGAGAAGTCGCGCCGATTCAGCCCGCGGGGGTCGATCCGGGCAGGAGGACTGCGCTCTTCCTGAGTTGTGAACGCCTGTCGCCGTGAACAACTCCTCAAATGCGGGGTCGCTTCAGTCTGCAGTCGGCCATCCGGCTTCGAACACGCACGTTCTTGAGGAGTTATGCACGCGGCCGCGCGGAGACCGTCACGCGGGCGGCCACTGCGGATGCCGGGCCACGGCCACGCGTGCGGCGAGGTCCGTGCGGACGGGGGAGGACACGGCGTCGAACCCGAGGGCATCGGCCCACTCGAGCGCCAGGAGCGCGTGTCCGGCCGCGTTCGGGTGGAACGCGTCGTCGAGCAGCCCCCACGCCATGTCGTCGTTGCCGGGGCCGGTCCCCTCGGAGAAGGCGGTGAACGCGGCGTGCTGGTCGACCAGGATCACCCCTTCGCGCGCGGCCACGTCACGGATCACCTGCGCGAACTCGCCGATGCGGGCGCGGTCGGGTGCGTGATGGAGGTCCACGGTCGGCGGGGTCTGCAGCACGGGGATCCCGCCGTCGTCCCGGACGCGCCGGACGACCTCCGTGATCGAGGCCGCGAACGCCGTCGGCTCGATCACGGGGTCGAGCCATTGTGTGGTGCAGTCGTTCGTGCCGATCATGAGCGTGACGACGTCGGGCCGCCAGTGCGTCACGCGGCGCGCGAAGTCGCCGAGGATCAGGTCGGCCCGCCATCCCGTGATCGCCGTGTTGAGCACTGTGTCCTGCACCCGACCGGCATCACCGCGGATCAGCTCGTGCAGGTGGTCGACGTAGTTGCGGGCGCCGCGGGTGTGGATGAGGCCGTGCGTGATCGAGTCGCCCGTGAACACCCAGGTGAGCGGTGCTCCGGAGGCGAGCAGCCCCCGGAGCACCGGAAGGTCATCGGTCATCCGGTGACCTTCAGCTGCACGTCGATGAACCGCGGACGGTAGATCGAGGCGTCGTCGTACACGTCGCCCACGTTGTCGAAGGTGTTCACGTTGTACGACACGAGGATGCGGTTGCCGTGTCGCAGGTTCGGGTGCTCGTGCGCGTTGTAGGTGAACACGTCAGGGTCTGCGTAGCTGCCGAGCGCGCCGGTCTCCGGGGTGCGGTACAGCTCGACCGGATCGGTGAACGGCCCGGTCGGCGAGCACGAGGTGCGCGCGACGATGCGGGTGCTGAACAGCTCGGAGGTGTCCTGCGTGACGAGCAGGTAGCCATCGCGGAACCGAGCCACGCTGAACTCGTTCGCCACATACGGCACCACGGGCACGGCATCGCCCTCGGACGCCGACCAGCTCGAGCCGTTCCAGTAGGTCCACGTGCCCGTGAGGCCGTCTCCGCCCTGCACCTTGGCGACGTAGGCCGAGCGCACCCCGCCGGGGTCGGCGATGCCGTAGACGTAGGTCGTGCCGCGTTCCTCGAGCGTCCACGATCCCCAGTTGATGCCGGTCGCGGAAGGCAGATCCACGATGCTGTCGAGCTGCAGCGTCCGCCCGTCGAGCGTCGCGAGCCGGTTCGCGGTCCACGCGAAGTCCCATTGGCCGGTGCCGGTGCGCGCGAACTGCAGCAGCGGAACCTGCACGGTGCCGTGACGGCCGGGCGTCGGGTCGCCGATCCAGTACCACTTGCCGTCGGGCTCGGGCGGGATGATGCCGGCCGGGTCCTCCGGCGTGCCGCCCGTGATGGTCGTGAGGTCGCCGCGGCGGTCCTGCACCACGACGGAGTTGTTCACGAAGGGCGAGTCGGTGGGGCGTGATCCGTCGGGGTTCACCGTGCCGAGGAAGGTGTCCGAGAAGAACCAGCCGGTCTTCCCCTTGCCGAGGGGCAGCGAGTAGGTGCTGTCACCGCCGGTCCACTCCCCACCGGTGTTCCCGTAGGTCGTGAACGTCTCGGTCAGATCCTGGTTCACGCTCGCCGTCGCCGTGAGCGTCTTGTCGACCAGCGAACACTGCCCGTTCCCGTTCCCGTTGCCGTGTCCGTGCCCTCCGCCGGCGGGGACGGCCGCGCTCGCCGGGGCGGCGAACAGGGCCCCCGCGCACAGGGAGGCGACGGCCAGGCCGGCCGCGATCATGCGTCTTCTCATCTCGATCACTCCTTCGTGTTCGTGTGGGTACTGCGTGGTGGTCGGGGCTCAGCCCGCGGTCTCGGTGATGCCTCCGGAGGCGTGGATGTCGTAGCGGCGCTCGCCGACGCGCAACCCGCGCAGCACCGCCTGCGGGTCGAGCGCGGCGACGCATCCCGCGGCGCGCACCGTCCCGTCCGCGGCGACCGAGACGCCGAACAGGGCCTCGATCACGAGCTCGATCCAGGCGCCGGATGAGGAGCACGACCAGTCGATGATGTATGGCAGCTGCGGCGGGGCTTTGCGGGCGCCGCCGTTGATCCCGGGCACGGCCTCTTCGACGAAGTGCGCCTGCCCCATCGGGCCCTGGTTCGCGGTGCGCGACAAGCCCTCGACCCAGGAGGTGAGCACCTCGGGGGCACCGAGGGCGGCGAGCGCGCGACCGGCATCCGCAGGCCAGGCGGGGTAGGCGCCGTTCCACTGGTGGTCGGGGCGCGGACTGTAGCTGGCATCGGCATCCCACGGGGAGAGGGCGCGCATCCAGTTGTCGGTCTGCAGCTCGCGCTGGAAGAACGAGACCATGTCGTCGCGCACACCGGGGGTCAGGTCGTCGGCGATCGTGGTCCCGACCACGCTGAAGTCGTAGCAGTGCCGGACCGGGAGCTGCGTGCCGTCGGGCTGTCCGGCGGTGAAGATGCCCTCGCCGGGGACGTAGCGCGCGATCACCGCGGGCAGCAGGGCCTCGGCCTCGGCGCGCAGGTCGGCCGCGGAGGCGCTGTCGCCCTGGAGCTCGGCGAGCGAGGCCGCCGTGCGCATGCTCCACACGTTCGCGGCGTTGAGGCTCGCGACCTCGTGCGTGTACGAACTCACGCACTCGAGCAGGTTGTCGATCTCTCCGTAGTCGGCCAGGGGTGTCCCTCGGCGCAGGTCCTTCCAGGCGGTCGCCCATTCCCGGACGGAATCGGCGACGGTCTGGCCGCCGACGACCTCGTCGAGGAACGCCGTGTCCCCGGTGAAGCGCACATAGTCGTGCACGAGCCGCGTCATCGCGTAGTCGTTGACGGAGTACCACCGGCCGACCGGTCCGCCGGTGAGGGACGAGGTGCCGAAGTGCGAGTGGATGTCGAGGGAGATCCAGTGCCGCAGCTGGGAGCGCATCTCGCCCGGGTCGAGCAGTGCGTGGCTCACGGAGCTCAGGCTGTAGTCCCAGATGAACGTGGTGGTGCCCCAGTAGTTGGGCATCAGGGTGTCGTACGAGCGCCCGAGCACGTTGCCCGCGAAGTCCCGGCGGAACCAGATCACGCCCAGAGCGGCCCACCAGTACAGGCGCCGCAGCGGAGCGGAGGTCGTCTCGAGCACGGGCAGCGCGCCGGTGAACTCTGCGTCGTCGGGGTCGAACGCGGCGTGCAGCTGGCGGTTCCAGAACTCCTCGGCATCGGTCACCGCGCCAGGGACGTCGGTCGTGACGAGGTCGAAGGTGCGGGTGGCGTCGGCCGCGGAGGTCCCGATCGCCTGCACGTATCCGGTGCGGCTGCTTCCTCCGGCCGGCACGGCGAGCGACACCGTGAGCTCGCCGCCGCGGCCGTTGCCTCCGATGCCGGCGTCGAAGGCGTCCGGCAGCTCGGCGACACCGCTCAGGGCGGCGGATCCCCCCACGATCCCCTGCACGCTCCACGCCGTGCCCTCCGCCGAGGAGAACACGAGGCGCTCGCCGTCGACGGTCGCGGTGTCGCGCTCCGAGGGGGACTCGGCGTCGAGCCAGGCTGTGTCCGAGCGGGTCGCCCGAGCGGCGGCCGAGAGTCCGAGTCGCACCACCCTGTCCATCGCCCCGGTGTTGCGCACGACGATGTCGATCGCGACCGCCGTCCTCCCCGGCACGCACACGGTGGTGGTCTCGATCTCGAGGTCGCCGACGGTCGCCCGCCGCACCACCCGGTCCGGACGCCACTCGTGCGTGACGGGTGCTCCGTAGGAGGCGAACAGTCGGCCGTCCACGAACAGCACCGCCGTCTGGGTGAGTCCCTGCGACACGGGTGGGAACTGCACGGCGCTCACCGCGGTCAGGTCGTGGTCCACGCGCACCGTGCCGAGCATGTTGGTGAGGCCGGTCGGCGCGACCATGTCGTCGAAGTGGTGGGTCACCGCATCGGCGGCGAGGTCATCGACGGTGGGGATGAGGGGATGCATGATGCCTTTCGAGGGGCGGGAAGCGTGCCGGGTCAGTACTGTCCGAGCGCGAGGCCCTTGGCGAAGAACCGCTGCGTGCACAGGAACAGCACCACGGTGGGGAGGGAGACGAGCACGGCCGCGGCGAGCACGACCGACATCTGCGCCCCGCCGTAGGTGCTCTGCATGCCGGACAGGGTCGTGATGATGGGGCGGATGTCGTCGGACTGGCTGAGCGTGAGGCCGAGCAGCAGGTCGTTCCACACGAAGGTCGCCTGCAGGATGAAGATCGCCACGAGGGCGCTCGACGCCATCGGCAGGTACATGCGCGTGAAGATGCGCCAGGTGGTGGCACCGTCGAGCACCGCGGCCTCGAACACGTTGTGCGCGACGCCGGTGAAGAAGTTGCGCATCACGAACGCCGAGAACGGGATCGAGATCACGGTGTAGATCATGATCATCCCCAGGCGGGTGTCGAACAGGCCGGTGCGGGAGTACGCGTCGAACAGCGGCAGCAGCACCATCTGCAGCGGGAACACGGTTCCGCCGAAGATCACGACGAACCAGAGGAAGCCGCGCTTGAGCCGCAGGGCCACGATCGCGAACCCGGCGGCGGCACCGACGAGCACCGCGATGGTCGGCGAGACGATCGAGTAGATGAGGGTGCTCACGATGCTGTCGCCGATGCCCGAGAGCTCCAGCGCCTGGCCGAAGTTCTCGAACAGGTGGAAGTCGGTCGGGATCCACGACTCCTTCGACGTGAAGGTCAGCGGGTCCTTCATCGCGTTCACCACGAGGAGGTATGCCGGCAGCAGCCACACGATCCCGAGGAGGACGAGCACGGCCGTTCTGATGATCTTCGACATCACATCTCCTTCTTCGGGGAGAGCTGCTGACGCAGGTACAGCACCGAGGCGATCAGGGTGATGACCGTCAGGAACACGGCGATCGCGGAGCCGAGTCCGTAGTCGCTGTTCACGAAGGTCTCCTTGTACATGGTCAGCGCCAGGGTCTCCGAGACCGTGCCCGGTCCGCCCTTGGTCATGCCCCACACGATGTCGAAGGTCTTCAGGCTCGCGACGATCGAGAGCCCGACGACCACCGCCGTGAGCGGACGCAGCATCGGCCACAGGATGCTGGTGAACAGGCGCGGGCCGCCGGCGCCGTCGATGCGTGCGGCCTCCAACGGTTCCTTCGGGATCGCCTGCAGTCCGATCGTGAACAGCAGCGCGTTCACGCCGACGCCCTGCCACGAGGAGGCGATGATCATGACGATCGTGTTGAGCGGAGCATCCAGCAGCCATCGGGGCGGGTCCGTGATGCCGAACGCCGCGAGCGCCTGGTCGAGCGCGCCGCCCGAGGAGAGGATGAACGACCACACCACGCCGACGCCGATGCCGGAGAGGGCGTAGGGGATGAGGAAGGGGAGGCGCAGCCAGATGCCGCCGCCGAGGTTCCAGGTGAGCAGAGCGATCGCGAGACCGATGCCGACCGGGATGATCAGGGTGCCGATCACCCAGAGCACGGTGTTCAGGGCCGAGCCCACGAAGTCGCCGTCGGTGAACATCTCGACATAGTTGTCGAGGCCGATCCAGGTCGGGCTGCCGAGCCCGTTGTACTTCGTGAAGCTGAGGAACACCGTCCAGAGCAGCGGGAGGTAGAGCAGGACTGCGACCAGGATCACGCCCGGGGCGACGAAGCCCCGGGCGGACCACTGGTACGGCGTCTTCTGGTGCGCCATCCGCTCGCTTACTCCTGCTCTGCCCAGTACTTGTCCGCCGTGGCCTGGATCTTCTCCAGGAACGGCATCGGGTCACCGGGGTTGGCGTTGAAGGCGCCGAACTGCTCGATCGCGGTGGTCACGATCTCGGTGGGCATGGCTTCGAAGAACCGGTCGTAGAGCGAATAGCCGTCGCCGGCGATCTGCTCCCCGATCTCGGCCAGGGCGGGGTCGGACACCGTGGCCTTCGGGTTGAACGCGACGTCGCCGTGCGCATCGTTCCAGGCCGTCTGGGCATCGGGCGACATCCACCACTCGGCGTAGGCGAGACCGAGGTCGCGCTGCTTCGAGTTCTCGGCCGTGCAGATCGGACCGGACTCGACCGCCACCGGAGTGGTGTCGAGGCTGTCGTTGACGGCCGGGATCGCGAACATCCCGTAGTCATCGGTGGTCATGCCGGCGCCCTCGAGGTTGCCCGCGAAGAACGTGCCGAAGTTGATCATGGCGTAGTCGCCCTGCTTGAGGCCGACGGCGGGGTCGGTCGTGCTCCCCGCGTCGCTGAACCAGCCGGCCTTCTGCTCGTCGAGCCACACGTTCATGATGTCGACGATCTCGGGGTCGGTGTACTTGACGTCGCCCGTGGTGAGCCCGGCGTACAGGTCGGGGTCGGTGGAGGCGACCAGGTGCTGGAACCACTGGAAGGTGAACAGCACGCTGGTCTGGTAGTACGGGGTGACCCCGGCCTCCTTCAGCGTCTCGGCGGCGGTGTTCAGCTCGTCCCAGGTGGTGGGCACCTCGACGCCGTTGTCGGCGAAGGCGGCCTTGTTGTAGAACATGATCCAGTAGGCGATGTTCATCGGCACGCAGTACTGCTTGCCGTCGAAGGTGTAGCTGTCGCGCAGGTCTTCGCTCACCCAGCCCTCGTCGACGGCCTGGGACCAGATGTCGGTGGTCTCGGCGACCAGCCCCTCGTCGACCAGCTGCTTGAGCGAGTCACCGGTGTGCCAGGTGAACAGGCCGGGCGACTTGTCGGTGCGGAAGGACTGCTTGATGAAGGCGTCGTACTGGTTGGCGTCGGAGTACCCGGTGGTCTTCAGCGTGATGTCGACGGCGTCGCCGCTGACCTCGTTGAGCGACTCGAAGTCGGGCTTCCACGCTGCCTTGTCGGTGTAGAAGTTGAGCGTGCCGGTCACCTCTCCGGCCTCTCCGGAACCGGAGTCGCCGGCGCACCCGGCGAGTGCCAGGGTGCCGAGGAGGAGACCGGCCGCGGCTGCGGCGATCGTGCGTCGCGAAATCATTCAGAACTCCCTTGTTCGTTTGGTATCGTTACCAGAAATCTGGATTCACGCTACCAAGGTGATGGATGCGGTGCAAGGGATTCCTGTGGTGGGAGTCCCCGGCGATGGATGCTGCATGGTGCGCGGTGTTCAGTTGTCACTCGTGCGCGAGCCGCGCACGTAGGCCTTGACGGTCGCGAAGCGGGCGCTGCGCGAGTTCTCGGTCCGTTCGATCCGGTACGCCCCCACCGCTGCCGGGACGATGAACGTCTCGGCGTAGTGGATCACGAAGGGTGCGAAGGCGTCGGTCGGGCTCACCACGCGCACCTCGTCCCCCTCGACCAGGTTGAGCACGTTGACCGTGCCCTCGGTGTCGTGGTCGGCGCCCTGTTCGAACCAGTGCCGGCGCACCTCGATGAACTCCAGTTCGTGCAGGCCGGTGCTCTCCTCGATGACGTCACCGTCGGTGCGGATGGTCTCGACCTGGTCGAGGAGGTTGTCGCCGACCCACGTCGTGTCGCGGTCCCATTGGATGTTGCGGGCGCCGTGGTCGAGGTGCACGGGGCGAGGCACGCCGTCGAGGCCGACACGGCCCCAGTCCCAGAGCTTGAAGGTGAAGATGAACGGCGTCGCCGAGATCTCGAGAACCATCGAGTTCGCGCCCGAGCAGTGGATGGTGCCCGCCGGGATCGCGAAGTGGTCGTGCTTGCGGGCCGGGAAGGAGTTGACGTACTTCTCCGCCGGGAAGGGGTGCTCGCCGTCCTGCGCGGTGGCCAGGTCCTGCAGCATCTCGGCGCGGTCGATGCCCTCCTTCGTGCCCAGGTAGACCACGGCGTCGTCGCCGACGTCGAGCATGTAGTAGCTCTCGTCCTGCGTGTAGTGCATGCCGAACGTGTTCTGGATGTAGTCGGTCAGCGGATGCACCTGCAGGCTGAGGTTGCCGCCGTCCATCGTGTCGAGGAAGTCGAAGCGGATCGGGAACTCCGCGCCGAAGCGGGAGAAGGTCTTCGCGCCGAGCAGATCGACCGGGCGGCTGAACACCAGGTCGAGCGCGGGGATCTCGACCACTCCGCCCTCGCCTTCGAGCAGCAGCGAGTTCTCCTCGGGGACGCAGTCGAAGCACCACGCGTAGTTGTCCTTCGAGGGGTCGAGTCCGATGAGGTTCTTCATCCACTGCCCACCCCAGACGCCGGGGTCGAAGAACGGCACGACGCGGAACGGCCGGGACGCGGCATCCTTGAGCGCCTGCCGGAAGGCGGCGCCCGTGATCATGCCCGCCTCGGGAGAATCCGGATGCGGCTCGGCCGGGGCGATCGCGTTGCCGTCGAGGACGAAGTCGAGTGTCTCGAAGAGGCTGCGCTTGTGGCGGTCGGCGACGCGCCACTCCACGAAGAAGCCGCGCTTGTACTTGCGCAGGTTGTCTTCCGCCGCGTTGTCGGCGCGCCAGTTGGTGGCGCCCTTGCGCTGGCGCAGCTGGATCTCCCAGCGGGCCATGTCGACGAGCACCGTCGCGGCGGAGCCGTCCAGGCGCGGCGCCAGGAGAGCGGCGCCCCAGCCGATCACGACCGTCGGGGTCTGCGTGATGCCGGCGGCGAGGGCGTCGAGCTGCGCGGCGTCGTAGAAGTCGGCGAGGGTGAAGTGGCTCATGACGCCGAAGACCCGGTCGTCGGTGAGGTTCGGTGCGATCAGCTGTTCGACCTCGGCGACCGGGCGAGCGGCGGTCTCGACATCCTGCACGGTCCACTCCGGCAGGGCGGATCGCACCTGTGCCGTCAGGGTCGGGAGGTCGACGCCCGGGTACGTGTCCACGAGGAGTACCGGAGCGGTGCCGGTCACGCGTGCACAGGCTTCGGCGAGTTCGGCCGCTGCTTCCCAGCCCTCGGCGCCGCGGAGGATGCGCTCGCCCTCCGGCAGCGCCACGGTGGGCTGGGTGTCGTAGCGACCTCGGGTCGTGTGCCCTTCGTGCATGTCGCTGATCGGGGTGGTCACTTTTCCTCCTGCGGTGTTGCGGTGTGGGTGGTCGTCGAACGGGCCAGGACGCTGAGTCCGCGGGCTACCGAGAGCTCGGGCTCCGGCGGGACGACGAAGCGCGGGGGCGTCATCGAGGGCCAGAGGTGTGTGCGGACGTGGGCTTCGATCGGCGCACGGACCGCGTCTCCTGCACGGAGGATCCCGCCGGAGAGGATCACCACGGCCGGGTCGTAGGAATGCACGAGCGACGTGACGACCGCGCCCCACACGTGCAGGAACCTCGCCCGGAGTGCCGCATGCGCGTCGGTGGTGAAGACCTCGGTCATCGTGACGGCCTCCGGGAGGGCGCGTGTGCTCGCGAGGGCTTCTCCGCAGCCGACGTTGCCGCAGGGACAGAGGGGCCCGTCGAGGTCGACCGTGAGGTGTCCGCCGAGGATGCCGGCGTGCCCGGTGCGTCCACGCAGAGGTGTGCCGTCGATCATGGCCGCCGTGCCGATCCCGGTGCCGAGGGTGACGAGCACCGCGTCATGTTCTCCGGGTGCGCTACCCGACGACGTCTCGCCGATGAGGGCGGCCCTGGCGTCGTTCTCGACCGTGGCGGGGAGCCCGAACTCGGTCAGGGACCAGGCGCTCAGGTCGAAGTCGCGGAGGAAGTCGTACTTCGCGTTGGCGTGCAGCATCCGTCCGGAGTGCGGGTCGACGACGCCGGGGACCGCGATGCCGACGGCCTCCGCGGGGCGGTGCACGTCGTCGAGGAGACGGTGGGCTTCCGCGGCGGCTACGGAGAGGTCGGCGGTCGTTCCTTCGATGCGGACGCTGTGCGCCGCGACGACACGGCTGCCGTCGATCAGGGCGAGTTTGATCTCGGTGCCCCCGAAGTCGATGCACAGCTCCATCGGTCCTCCTCGTCAATGATTGGTAACGTTATCAACGCGGTGGAGGGGTGTCAACACTGCACGAATGTCGGGAGCATTGCCGCCTGCACGGTCCGTCTGCCCGGATTCTCCCGACGCCTGTCCCTGCTCCCGACAGGTGTGCGCAGAGCTCGCGCAGCGACAGTCTCGTGCAGGTGACGTCAGCGCACGCCGCGGAGTGAGACCGGCAGCTCGATCTCGCGGGTCGCGGCGTCGAGCTTCCCCCCGTCGAGACGGTCGAGCAGCAGACGCGTGGCGGCTCGGCCCAGTTCGCGCGGGTCGTGGTCGATCACGCTGATCGGCACCGGCGAGAGCTCGGCGAGCTCGAAGTCATCGAAGCTCACGATCTCCGGGAAGTCGGTGGCACGGCGCGATCCGGCGTTCAACTGGGCGCTGATCTCCTTCAAGGCACCGATCGCGTTGCGGTTGTTGGCGCAGAAGATCGCGGTGGGGGGATGCGCGGCGTCGAGGAGAGCGCGGGTGGCGTCGCGGGCCTGGTCGACGGTCTGCTGGTTCGTGGCGACGATGTCCGGGTCGACGGTCAGACCGTGTTCCGACAGGGCGCGGACGAAGCCGGCGTAGCGGCGCTCACCGGTGAAGATCGAGAGCGCGTTGCCGAGATAGCCGATGCGGGTGTGGCCGTGCTCGATGAGTGCGCTGGTTCCGCGGTGGGCGCCGTCGTCGTCCGCGAGCACGACGCTGTCGGCAGCGAGCCCCTCGATGCGGCGGGAGGCGAGGACCACGGGGACACCCTGACTCTGGGAATGGGCGAGGTGCGCGGACGAGGTGCCGGCGGGGACCACGATGAGCCCGTCGACCCGGCGGCCGAGGAAGTCGCCCACGAGGTCGGCCTCGCGTGCGGCGTCTTCGGACGTGTTCCCGAGGAGGATGCGACGGCCCGTCAGTGCGGCTTCCTCCTCGACGCCCAGCGCGAAGGTGCTGTAGTACGGGTTGGCGATGTTCGTGATCGCGACGCCGATGAGTCCGCTGCTGTGGCCGGGGCGGATGCTGCGGGCGTTCTCGTTGCGGTGGTAGCCGAGCTCGGCGACGGCCTCCATGACGCGCTGCTGCACGTCGGGCTTCACGTTGAGTCCGCCGGAGAGGGTGCGCGACACGGTCATGGGGCTCACGCCCGCTCGTGTCGCGACTTCCTTGACGGTCGGGCGGCGCGCTCGTTCGCTCATCACTGCCCTCCGAGGTGTGGTGTCGCCGATCAAGGGAACGTTACCAGCGGGGCAGCCGCGGCGCGTCGCGTTCACAACTCCTCAAGAATCCTGTCGTTGCAGTCTTCCCCGCCCTGCTCTGCGCCGAATGGGCTGAATTTTGCGGAGTTGTGAACGCTGCAGACCCGAGCCCCTCCCCCTGGGGCGTCGTCACGCACCGAAATCTGACCTGCACCGGCGCGCGGCCGTCCGTAGATTGGTCGGATCCTGCCCGGGAGGAGACCATGCCTGACGACTGTCCGTCGCATCCGTTCGATGCGCGCACCCGAGTGCACCTCGATCGTCCGCAGAGCCGCAAGTGGAGCCTGCATCCCGGTCGGATCGGCGCGTGGGTGGCAGAGATGGACTTCGGGATCGCGCCCGAGATCGCCGACGCGCTGCACCGCGCGATCGATGACGAGAACCTCGGCTACCTGTCGCCCCCGCAGGCTGCAGAACTCGGAGAGGCCACCGCCGCGTGGATGCGGGACGAGTACGGCTGGGCGGTCGACCCGGAGCGCGTGCACCCGGTGTCGGACGTGATGGCGGCTCTCGGCGTCGCGGTGCGGGAGTACGCGCCCGCGGGGTCGCCCGTGATCGTGCCCACTCCGGCGTACATGCCGTTCCTGACATATCTTCCGGCGATCGGCCACCCGGTCATCGAGGTTCCGGGTGTCGAGGTCGACGGGCGGTGGCAGCACGACCTGCAGCGCATCGACGAGGCCTTCGCTGCGGGAGCGCGCACGCTCGTGCTCTGCAATCCGCATAATCCCACCGGCACGCTCCTCGGTCGCAAAGAACTCGAGGCGATCGCGGCGGTGGTGGAGAGGCACGGCGGACGGGTCTTCGCGGACGAGATCCACGCCCCGCTCCGCTATGACGGCGCCCCGTTCGTGCCGTATGCCTCGATCTCGGATGCCGCCGCCGCGCACACCGTCACGGGGACGAGCGCCTCGAAGGCGTGGAACATCCCCGGACTGAAGTCGGCGCAGCTGATCACCTCGAGCGACGCCGACCAGGCGCGGTATCGACGGTTCGGCTTCGCGGTGCAGCACGGTGCGTCGACCCTGGGGGTTGTGGCCTCGACCGCCGCATACCGTCGCGGTGGGCCATGGCTGTCGGAGGTGACCTCGTACCTCGACGGGTCGCGGCATGCGCTCGCGGCGCTGGTGGACGAACACCTGCCCGGTGCGGTGTACCGCATTCCCGAGGCGACATACATCGGCTGGATCGATACCGCTGCCCTGCGGATCCCGGGGTCGCCCGCCGAGTTCTTCCGCGAGCGGGCCGGGGTCGTGCTCACCGAGGGGCGGCTGCTGGGTCGCGGTGCGGAGAGCCATGTGCGAGTCGTGTTCGCGACGCCCCGTCCCATCCTCGCGGAGGCTGTCACGGCGATGGGTGCGGCGGTTCGGGAAGCCGGTCTTCTGCGCTGACGGCCTCCGCCTCGAGCTCCTGTCAAGAGGGTGTCAAGGGGCTCTGCCGGTGTCGGTGGTCTGGCGTAGAAAGGAATGCGAGAGAAGGGATTCCGCATGGCCGCCGGCGATATCGAGACGTTCCACCGCAACGGCATCTGGTTCAACCGCATCGAGGGTGAATCGCAGACGTTGGGCAGCAGCTTCGAAGATGAGGCCGAGGCGGTGAAGGTCGGTCGCAGCGCGGCGGTCGCGCGCCAGGTCGCGCACACCGTGCGCACGGAGGAGGGGCCCTCGCCGGAGGCGCACATCTACGATCTCCACCCGCGTGAGCTGATCGGGTGACCGGGGCGCCCTCGGATCCGCCTTCGCGCCAGGAGTCCGAAGGAGGGATGCTGCTGCAGGCATGTGTCAACGGTGCCCGCGATCCGGTCGAGCATCCGTGGTTGAGTGCGGATGCGAGCGTTGTCGCCGAGGATGCGGCGCGGGCTGTGGATGCGGGCGCGCAGGAGGTGCATGTGCACCCGAAGAACGCGCGCGGGCAGGACAGCCTCGCAGCGCCGGACGTCTCGCGGTGGGTCGCAGCCGTCCGCGCGGCGCAGCCCGGTGTCCCTGTGGGAGTCACGACCGGGGCGTGGGCGGAACCCGATGTCGAACGTCGTCTGGCGGCGATCGCGTCCTGGACGGAGGGGCCCGATCATGCCTCCGTGAACTGGCATGAGGTCGGTGCTGACGAGGTGGCGGCTTCGCTGCTGCGCCGTGGCATCGCGGTGGAAGCGGGGCTGTGGGATGCGTCCGGATTCGAGGTGTGGAAGCGTTCGCCCGTCCGGGGCGAGTGCTTGCGGGTGCTGATCGAGTTGCCGGATGAGCCGGCGGAGACCGTGCGCGCGCATGCCGAGGCGATGATCGCGCACGTCCGGCTGGAGGAACCTGGCATGCCGATCCTGCTCCACGGCGAGGAGAGGTCGACCTGGTCCGTGTTCGATCTGGCGGTCGAACTCGGCCTGGCCGCACGGATCGGGCTGGAGGACACGCTCCTCCTTCCCGACGGCAGCACGGCGCCCGGCAATGCGGCGCTGGTGCGGATGGCTATCGAGCGGATGCGGGGAGTCTGACCGACCCGGCAGCGCCTCGGGGGCATCCTGGGGTCATGTTCGGTGAAAACGTGCTTCTCTTCATCCTGTTCTGGGCGGCCGTGTTCCTCAGCGGCATCCTCATCTCGTGGCTGGTGATCTACTCGGCCGTGCGTGCGGCTCTCTCCTCGCATCGGCAGGCGATGGCGCGTGACGGGCGTCCGGGTCAGGTCTGATCTCCGGGCTCCTCGGCTGAACTGCACGGTCGCCACCCGGGCGGACTCGGTCGTGTCTTCCCGGAAGCCCGGCCTGCGTGTGACACGTTCTTCTCTATGACTGAATCGCCCGTCGTCGCTGCCGATCCGATCGAGCGGTCGCGCGCGCTGCCACTCTTCCTCGGCATCGGTGGTGCTGTGCTGGGCCTCTTGCCGTGGGTGATCGCCGGCACGTTGCCGTTGCAGAACCTGTGGGCGTCGCCGACGATGCCGGAGGACATGCCGTTCGTGCTGCTGCCGCTGAGTCAATATCAGGCGACGCTGCTCTTCTCTCTGGTGCTGCTCGGCGGGGTGTTCGCCGGCATCGCGGTGCGCGTGGTCGCGCGGCGCCGCGACGTCGCTGTCTGGCCGGCGGCTCTCGGCGTCGCGGTCGTGCATCTGGTCGCGATCATGCAGAGCTTCGGCGTGCTGGCCGGAGGGCTCGGGCTCGGCCGTGGGGGTGACTCGCGCGCGATCCTCTACTTCGCCGGCATTCTGGGTGGCGTGATCGTGGCCGCCCTCCTGGCGCAGCTCGGCGTGTGGATGACGTCGCGCCGCTCGGTCGGTGTCGCTACGCTCGGTGTCGCGCTTGCGGCCGTGCCGTTCGGGAGCTGGGTCGGCCGGTGGTTCCTGGCTTTCACCGGCGAGGTGTTTCCGCCGGTGTTCCTGCCCGAACTGCTGCGGTGGATCCCGGCGATCGTGGTCGGCGCTGCACTCGTCTGGTGCGGGGTGCGGCCGGCGTCGCGGATCGTGGTGTGGGTGGTGGCGCTGCTCTCGCTGTGGCTGGTGCCCGCGCTGTTCACGGCGATCCAGTACGGGCTCGGGATGCGGGTGCTCGACGGTGATGTCGCGGAGATGGCACGGGTCTCGGTGCAGCTGTTCCCGATGGTGCTCGCGGAGGTGTGGCTGCCGGTGGTCGTGGCTCTCGTGATCGCAGTGGCCGGGACGGTGGTTCGGATGGTGGTGGAGCGCGATCGTCCGCGTGAGGTCACCGGCGGGCGCGTGCTCTGACCGCCCCGATAGGGTGCAGGCATGGAAGCGACACAGGGTGATGCAGCGACCGTCTCGGCCGAGGAAGCGCAGCGGACGATCATCCGCCGCTGGTCGTGGACGGTTGCCGTCGGCCTTCCGCTGATCGCGACGATCGTCGGCATCGCGCTCACGAGCACCGGGACGATCGAGCAGTGGAACTCGCTCGGCGATGACATGTACGACGTCGTCATGCTCCCTGTCTGGCCCGCCGGCCTCGTGCTGCTCAGCGTCGGGCTGCTCGGTCTGACCGCGACGGTTCTCACTGCCGCGGTGCTCACGACGAAGCGCTCCTCCTAACCCAGACGCGAAACGCCCCCGCCGTTCGGGTCGGCGGGGGCGTCGGTCTCGCGGGTGCGGCTTACTGCACCGACCATCCGCCGTCCGAGGCGAGGATCGCACCGTTGATGTTCACGGCGTCGTCCGACAGCAGGAAAGTGATGGATGCCGCGAGGTGCTCGGCCGTCGCCACAGTCGGGATGGCCTGCTGGAACGGGGCGAGCCGGCCGGAGCCGTACTCGGACATGTGCGGCGGCATCGGGATGCCGGTCGCGACTCCGCCCGGGGCCACGGAGTTCACGCGGATGCCCTTCGGTCCGTACATGAAGGCTGCCGACTTGGTGACGCCGATGATGCCGTGCTTGCTGGCTGTGTAGGCGTTGCCCGAGGCGTTGCCGCGCAGGCCCGCCTCGCTCGAGACGTTGAGGATCGCGCCGCGACCGGCCGCCTCCATGACGGGGATGACCGCGCGCATGAGCTTGAACGGAGCGGTCAGGTTGATCGCGATCACGCGGTCCCAGACGGCGTCGGGGGTCTCGCCAGCGGGCGAGAAGTCGTCGTTGATGCCGGCGACGTTGGCGAGACCGTCGATGCGGTCGCCGGCTGCGGCGAGGACGGCGTCGATCGCGTCCTGCTTCGTGAGATCGCCCGCGACCGTGACGATGTCGGCGTCCGGAAGTTCGGTCTTGAGGGCGTCGAGCTTCTCGGCGGCGATGTCGCTGGCGATCACGCGTCCGCCTTCGCGGGCGATGCGCGCGGCGGTGGCCTTGCCGATCCCCGAGGCAGCGCCGGTGACGATCACGGTCTTGCCGGCGAAGCGACCTGATGTGGGCTTCTCGGTCCAGCCCTCGGAGGCGTCGTCTTCGGGGATCTCGCCGCCGTTGGCCGCGCGGACGAGGTCGTCGACGACCGACTGGGGGAGCTGGCCCTGGCTCATTGCGACGAGCTGCTGAAGGGGGAGTCCGAGCACCGGGGTGAGGAGCTCGGGATCGGCGCCCGTCTTCTCGAAGAGTCCGCGGATGAGGGGCCCGCCGGTCGGGTCGTTCATCCAGTCGCCGATGGTGGAGTGTGCGGTGAGGGCCATGCTCGTTCTCCTTGTTCGGGTTACGCAACGGTGCGTCTACTTATTTTCCAGTGTACGCCTGAGTACGCTCGGAAGGTGCCTCGTCCTCGTAGTGAAAGAGCCCGCCAATCCGTGCTGGAGGCGATGCGGCGCGCGCTCGCCGCGGGTGGCTACGACGCCGTGACCATCGAGGGGCTCGCGGAGGCTGCGGAGGTCTCGAAGCAGACGATCTACCGGTGGTGGCCATCGAAGGCCGCGATCCTCGGTGAGGCGCTGCTCGAAGGCGGATTGCCCGGTGCCGAGGTGTCGGTCCCGATGACGGCCGATCTCGGGGCTGACCTGCGGGCGTGGTTCTCGGCGATGAGTGCCGCGCTGGCGGATCCGGAGGGCGTCGCGGTGGCTCGCGCGTTGATCGTGGTGACCGCGTCGGATCCCGAACTCGGCTTGGCGTTGAACGAGAAGCTCGCGGCACCGATCCGCGAGTGGGTCGCGGGACGGGTCGCACGGGCGGTCGAAGCCGGAGACGTGCGGGCCGATGTGGATGCGGCGGCCATCGCGGATCAGTTCATCGCGATGGCCAGCTATGCCGCTCTGCTGGGGCGACCGTTGAGCGATGGACGGGTGGACGCGACGGTGGCGGTGTTGCTGCGGGGGATCGGCGCGTAAGCGGGACTAGAGCTCGTGCCGGTGGAGCAGCAGGAGAGCGGCGGCGGCGACGCGGATGGAGGCGTCGTCGACGTATCTTCCGCTGATGATGGCGAGCAGTAACCCTTCGATGGAGCGGAGGATGGCATCCACCTGGCGTGCGTGTGAGGGGTCGCGGCGGATCCCCTCCCACCGGGATCGGAACGAGCGGAGCAGTTCCAGGATGAGTCCGATGAACGCGGCGGTCCGGCTGTCGATACCCAGCTCGGCGGTGGCCGGCCACCATTGCTCGCCCATCGATTCGTCGAGGTTCGCCAGGGCGCGCTCGAGGGTGTCCTGACCGAAGAGGTTTTCGCACGTGCGCATGAGGCTCTCGCGGTCGAAGCTGTCCCAGTGCGGGGCCGGCGGCAGGGCGACGGTGCCGGCGGGGAAGGGCACGGCTTCCGAATACGGAGGTGCCGAGTCACGCTCGGCCTCACGGGCATTCAGCGACGTCAGGTCGGACTGGATGAGGGAGAGGCGTTCGCTGATGTCCCCGCCCTGGGTGGTGACGGTGGCCTGCAGATCTTCCAGGCGTGACCGGGTGGCGGTGGTCGTGTCGTCGATGTGGGTGGTCTTGTCACGGGTCTCGGTGACCTTCTCCTCGACCTTCTCGACCAGCTTCTTGAGCGTGACGCCGAACGCGCTGAACTCCGAGAGATCGGGCCAGAGCAGCAGGAGAACGAAGATCACCGCAGCGAGTACGCCCGCGCTTGTCAGATTCGGGCCGGAGCAGGTGCGGGTGATGCCGTCTTTCTCGGAGTCGACGACCTCGCACACCTGGAACCATCCGGTGAGCGACAGGTAGACGGCCAGCCCGACGATGACGAGGACGAGGAGGTAGCGGAGGACCCGTCCGCCGGGGCTCGTCAGCCAGTCGTGGAGCTTTTCGAGCCGGCCGGGCGCAGGCTTGGACTCAGAGGTGGGAGGGGTGTCCGCCGTCATGGGGCTCATGGTGGCAGAACTCCGGGTGCTCCGGAAGGGGGGCTGCGGAAGGAGGGCTGCGTCAGGACTCGGTGGCGGTTGAGGCCACGATCCGTCCGTCCGCGAATCGCGCCTGGGCTCGGTCATGCCGCTTGCCGACGGGAACGAGCTCCGTGGCCTTCGGCAGGCCCATCGGCTTCGTTGACACGTAGACGCTCTCGGCGGTGTCGACGCGGAAGGTCTCGTGCCAGACCCCCACGGCTCCCGGCGCCTTGCGGGCTGCGCGGTTGAAGGCGGTCCAGGCAGGGCGGTGCTCCTGGTTCGAGCTGGAGGCGTAGGCGTAGAGCTTGTCGACCGAGGACCAGTACTGCACGACGTAGGGTCCGCCCGAGCCGAGGAGCAGGTGGTAGCCGAGCAGGCCCGAGTCGGGTTCGGTGCTGAGTTCGCGCAGCATCCGAGGCATGGCGGCGAAGGCCGGCATCCACAGATCGGGGCGCCACCAGCGGTTGATCTGCATCCCGATGTGGAACACGACGAGCTCGCCCTCGTGGCGGTGGGTCATGCGACCCGTGATGACTTTCGACATGGAGTCTCCTTGATTAGATAGCGTCACTATCCATAATGGATAGCGCTACTATCGATGTCAAGAGGTGGCCATGAGAATTTCCGAGCTGTCAGCCGAGGCCGGCGTGACCGTGCCGACGATCAAGTACTACCTGCGCGAAGGGCTGCTGCCCGAGGGCGAGCGGACGTCGCCGACGCAGGCCGCCTATGGCGAGAGGCACGTGGAGCGGCTGCGGGTGATCCGGGCGCTGCTCGACGCCGGGGTGAGCATCGCCGAGACGCGGCGGGTGCTCGGGGCGCTGGACGATCCGCCGGCGAGTGCCCATGACCTGCTCGGAACGGCGCACGCGGCGATCACTCCGCCCGTCGAGGACGCATTGGATCTGGCGGAAGCGGAGGCGCTGGTCGCCGGGCTCGGGTGGAAGCCGGGGATGTGCGATCAGGCGGTGCTGCACGCGGTCGCGCGCGCGATGCAGGGGCTGGAGCGCGTCGGGTTCACCGTGCCGGACGCGGTGATGGCGGAGTACCTCGCGAGCATGCGGCGGATCGCGGACGCGGAGATCGCCGGGGTGCCCGAGGAGTCTGCGGAGGCCGCGGTGCGATACGTGGTGCTGGGGTCGGTGCTGGTGGAGCCGTTGTTGTTGGCCCTGCGGCGCGTGGCGCAGCAGGTGAGCTCGGGGGAGCGGTTTGGGGGAGGTGTGATTTAGCGCGTAAGCGCAGCGGCAAGATGTGCTCGGAGCGCCGGATCACACACGTAGACGTACGTCCCCCGCATTCCACGGGTCAGCAGAACCCCATAGATGTTCCGGATGAACGTCAGTAGATCGTCGTCCCCGAATGCATCCTTGAGGTGCCCGGTGTTCTCCTTGCCCTTCTTGTCTCGATAGTTATCGCGGTCGGCGACGATTCGCCCGGTTGCCGGGTCGAGGCGGAGGTCTGGTCCGATGATCACGCCCGCGTAGTTGAGGTCGTATCCCTGAACGGTGTGGATGGAGCCGACTTCTTCAAGGGACCCTGCGGAGTTGATCCAGTCCTTGTCCGTGCCGTTCCATCGCATCCGTTCATTGCCGAGCTCGATGTCAAACGCGTCTGGATTCTTCTTCGACACCCAGTCCCACGCGTAGCCGGCCACGAGGCGGGATAGGCCGACTTCGGCATCCCGTTGTCGGATGGCGTCGCGCATCTCACCAAGGTCGTCGAAGAGTCGGAGTTCGTAGTCGCCCAGCTCGGGGAGTTCCGGCTCTTCGTCCCGCAGCAGGGCGCGCACGAACTCGACGTAGTCGGCACCAGCCTGTACACGCATCTGCGTGGTCAATCGGTAGAAGCGGTGCTCATCCTTCGCCTCGTTCACTGCGGCACCGAGGGCTTTGGGTGAAAGGTCATGCGGCCGCACACTCTGCTCTCCATCGACGAGCAGGAGCTGATGCTTGCTTCGGGCCCTAATCCAGTCAAGCTGTGTGTAGCGGGGATCATCCTCCCCGAACAGAGCCGCGTTGATGTCACGGAACTTCTTGTTCTGCACCCCAGACGCCTGGTTGGCCCGCTGACCCAACCGATGAGTCTCATCGACGAGAACCACGTCGAATTCCGCATTCGACTCACCGAGTTGGAAAGGTGACATCACCATTTCGGCGTCGAGCTTGGGCGTCTTCTTGAAGACCTTCTTGACCGACTCGCGCAGCGACTGTTGCGGGATCACGAGCGCCATTCGAAGTGTCTTGAGCAGCTCGCGATTCTCGGGAACAAAGAATTCCGAGAACATCGAGTCAGGTTCGACACCGTCATGGTCTTGGTAGTCGCGGATATCAGCGAGCAGCTTCATCAGGAAAATCGCGATGATCGTTTTGCCCGTCCCGGGGTTTCCCTGGACAACGAGCGTGGACTGCGCGCCGGGGTCCTGCAGGTCTTCGAGTAGCCCCTCCACGATGTCCATGATCGCGATCCCCTGGTCGTCGGTCAGGGCCTTGAAGGGCGAGAGCTTGAACAGGTCGGAGTTCTCGATCTGCGGGATGCTGCGCGAGAAGAGACCCTCCGCCCGCAGCGCCTCAAACACGTCGCGGAAGGACTCGCGGTAAACGTCGCGGTCGTAGTACTGCGCGTCCGTCAGTCCGTCGTTGCCGTTGAGGATGCGATATTGACCATCCCCGGAGAACCAACGAATGAGGTGCGACTCGAGATCGAGGCACACCGACTTGTTGTAGGTGTGATCCACGACGACGCGGATCGATTCGAGCGCCTCGTTCCTCTTCGAGCCAGCGAGGTGCTGTCTCATCCGGGTAGCTGCGCTTACCGTCTCGCCGACGTAGAGCCCGGGGGGACGGCGCTGACTGTCCCCTTCAATCACATAGACAACGGGCCAGTTGGTGTGGCGAGTATCGTCGCGTGCCCACGAGTCGACGGCGTCACGGCGGAAGGCAAGATGCTCGATGCTGAACTCTGTCACTCCGGCCCCTCGGAGAGCTTGTTGTACTTCGTCATTCGCCCCTTGGACAGCTCGACGGGGTACTTCGCCTTCGTGGACTCCAGCTTCTTCACGACGATCTCGTCGAGGTCGACGCCGATCTTGTTCGCGAGGTGGATGCAGTAGGTGACGACATCCGCGAGCTCTGCTTCCACTTGCTCCTGGTCGAAATCCGGCGACCACTGGAAGCACTCAAGAAGCTCGCCGGCTTCGATTGAGATGCTCTTGGCGAGGTTCTCCGGCGAGTGAAACTGGTCCCAATCACGCTCTGCAACGAAGGCGCGGAGGGCGGCGAGAGTCTGCGGCGACGGCATGAAGCGACGCTAGCAGCTGGCTTGCTCGATGGGAGTCCTGCGGTGGCCTACCTGATTCGCTGGGAAGCCGACGGCAGGCCTAGAGGAGTCCGAGAGGCGGCGAAACTGCGATTCCGCTATCGTCTCGATCAAAGCGTGTTCAACGAAGAACGGAGTGATGGTGGAGTTTTCAGAGCGTCTCGATTCCCTCGCAACGAAGGTGAAGAACCAGGCGACGGCGATCGGAACCGAGGAAGCGACGAAGAACGCATTCGTCATGCCGTTCATCTCGACCATCCTTGGCTACGACGTCTTCGACCCGCTGGAGGTCGTCCCGGAGTTCACTGCAGACGTGGGAACCAAGAAGGGCGAGAAGGTTGACTACGCCATCATGCGCGACGGTGAGGTTCAGATTCTCATCGAGTGCAAGCCATCGATGGGTTCACTCAAAGTCGAGCATGCATCTCAACTGTTCCGGTACTTCTCCGTTACCAATGCTCGGATCGCGGTGCTGACCAATGGTGTCCTTTGGCACTTCTACACAGACCTGGATGCGCCGAACCGCATGGATGGCAAGCCGTTCCTCGTTCTTGATCTGCTTGACATCGATGAGACCCTCATCCCCGAGATCCAGAAGCTCAGCAAAGAGAGCTTCGACCTTGAATCAATCATCAGCGCAGCTGAGGAACTGAAGTACATCGGGGCGCTCAAGAGAGAGATCGCGAGCCAGTTCCGTGAGCCCACTGATGAATGGATCAAGTTCTTTGCGACGCGCGTCTATGACGGCTCCTACACACAGAAGGTACGACAGCAGTTCACGGGATTGGTTGGCAAGGCAGCGCATCAGTTCCTGAATGAGCGCGTGAATGACCGCTTGAAGGCAGCTCTCGGGGTGAGCGGCATCGCCCAGGCCGCTGACCCGGCGCCAGCAACAAGTGCCGAGGCGGTGGAGGCAGATCTTGACCGCGACACTGAGATTGAGACCACTCTCGAGGAGCTCGAGGGTTACCAGATCGTCAAGGCCATCGCTTGTGGCGAGGTGAAGCCGCAAAGGGTCACGCATCGCGACGCAAAGAGCTACTTTGCTGTGCTGCTTGACGACAACAACCGGAAGCCGATTGCGCGTCTTCACTTCAACGGAAAACAGAAGTACTTGGGTCTGTTGGATGAGGACAAGACCGAAACGCGACACCCGATTGACGAGTTGGATGAGATCTACTCCCACGCTGACGAGATTCGGGAGGCGGTTCGTCGGTACAAGGACTAGGGACGTAGTCTCGGGCGCGGAAACCGCGCGGTCGAATCTGCCACGCTCAACGGTCGAGCGGCTGCATCGCGACTACCTCGCCGCGTTGTCAAGATCGCCTGGGCAGATGTCGTGATCACCGAGGACGAGCGTGCCGGTCCGCCCCCCTTCCCCCACCCCCGGTTCCTCCGACATGATGAAGAGGACCGACCTCGAAGGAGTCCGCCGTGTCACTCACACCGTCCCCGGCGTCGCAGCCCGACACCACTGCTGCCGGGCTCCCCGGAGCTGTGGTGATCGTAGGCATCCGACGGCTCCTCATCTGGGCCCTCGTCGCGGGAGTCCTCTACTCCGTCTTCATGAGCGGCAGCAAGGGATTCTGCCCGGGAGGAATCGATGCTGAGGGCGGGTTCATCGACGCGGAGGGCCGGTCGGTCGAGCAGGCTCCGATGTGCGTCTCGTTGGCACTCCGTCCCAGCGTGTTCGTCTATGTCGGCATCGCGCTGATCGTCCTGATCGCGATTGGGCGCGTCACCAAGGCATCGGATGAGCGGGCCGCCCTGAGGACACTGGAACGTGCGATCCAAGGATCCGGCCTGCTCGTCGCCGTGGCACTCGTGGTCTCGCACGTGTGGTTCCAGCTCACCCCGCTCGAGCACTTCTCGTCTGAGTCGTGGTCTTACTTCAGTCCCTTCCCACTCGGGGTCATCGACGTCGTGACGGGGCCCTGACGCCCGGACGGCGCGCGGCCTACCGCCCCGCCCGCCCCCGCAGTCCGAACGCGATCCCCGCGAGCGCGATCACCACGATCCCGTACCCGACGCACACCGCTTCGAGCCCGAACACCCCGACCAGCGCACCGGCGACCACGGCCGGCACTCCGAAGGCCAGATACGCCAGCACATACAGGACGGCGAAGGTGTCGGCCCGCTGCGTCGCCGGGATCCGCGGAGCCAACGACGCGACGACTCCTGAGAACGCGGTTCCGAATCCCATGCCGGTGACCGCCGCCGCGACGAGGTAGAACGGCAGCGACCCCATCCCCAGCGCGATCAGCGACAGCAGCGTCCCGACCCCGAGCGCCGACGTACCGAACAGCACCATCGATCGCGCGGAGATCCGCCGCAGCACGAAGGCCGTCACCGCACCGACACCGGCGAGCAGCCCGACGCCGAGCCCCTGCCACACGTGCGCCTCCCCGCCGAGCTCACCCCGCACGATGTTCGCGCCGAGTGACAGGAAGAGTCCACCCGTCGCCCACCCCGCGATCACGGCCGGAGCCCCACGCCAGAAGTCGGCCCGAATCGCCGGAGGGATCGACAGCCGGAAGCTCAACGACGACCACACTCCGGGCGTGCGCGGCGCGGTCTCCGGCACCAGCGGAACAGCGCCGCCAGCACGAGGTAGACCGAGCTCAAGGGCGCGAACACGTCGAGCAGGGCCTCGCCGCTCACGTCGAGCATCACCCCGGACGCGAGCGCCCCGAGCGCGAGTCCGATCCCGGGGCTCAGCGCGTTCCACAGCGCCGCGACCCCGGCGCGCCCACCCGGTGCGAAGTCGAGCACCGTCGCCGACAAAGCCGAGATCAGCAGACCACTCGCCACGCCCTGCAGGATGCGCGCGAGGAACAGCACCGCGACGGCATCCGCGTGCCAGAAGAGGAACATGCTCCCGGCCAGCAGCAGGAACCCGGCGATCGCGACCGGGCGACGACCCACGTGATCCGAGAGCGAACCGGCGGTGAGGAGCGTGAGCAGCAGTGCCACCGCGTACACCGCGAACACGGCGCTGATCACCACAGCCGGGAACCCGATGTCCTGCGCGAGCACCGGATAGAACGGCGACGGCGCACTCGCCCCGACCATCATCAGGATCTGCGCCACGATCGCCAGCACGAATCCGAGCCGCGCCCGGGGGACTGCGCCGGGCGAGGTGTTGCCTGCCATCGACGGACGGATGATCGGCGCGGTGCTGGTCATGGCGACTCCTCATAAGGTTCGAGAATCATCGAACTATCGGAGCGTACTCGCCATCCTGTGATTGTTCAACTATTCTCGAACCATGCCTGGCGATCTCCCTCACCCGGAACGTTCCGAGATCCAGCTCACGGATGTGCTCTTCGCGCTCAGCGACCCCGAGCGCCTCGCCATCGCGCGCCAGCTCGCCGACGGACCCCTCGACATGGCCGCCTGCCATGCCACCGATCCGAACCTCCCGAAGTCGACCAAGTCGCACTTCATGAAAGTGCTGCGCGAAGCCGGAGTCATCCGCAACGAGCCCAACGGGCGCCGGCGGATGCTGACGCTCCGACGCGACGACCTCGACTCGCTCTTCCCGGGGCTGTTGGATTCGGTGCTGCGCACTCCGTGATCGCCCGCCGGTCGTCGAGCCGGGATTCCTTGCCCACCCGCAAGAGTGAGTGTATAGTCACTCATATGTCCAGCACTCGCAGTTCCATCCTCTCGACAGCCGACGCCCGGCGGCCCCTCGTGGCTGCGGCAGCGCTGGCGGCGTTCGCGCGCGGTGGCTATCACGGCACGACCGTCGCCGACGTGGCTCGCGAGGCCAAGATCTCGCCGGCCTACGTCTTCAAGCTGTACTCCGGCAAGGAGGCGCTGTTCGTCGTGGCGCTCGAGGCTTGCTTCGACGCGATCCTCGCCGCTCTCGAGGAGGGGGCGGATGCCGCCGCCGACACCTCGCCGGAAGGCGTGCTCGACGCGATGGGTGATGCCTACGCGCACCTCATCTCCGACCGGACGCTGCTGATGTTGCAGGTGCACGCGCAGTCGGTCGCCGAGATCCCCGCCGTGGGTGGGGCGCTGCGGCAAGGGCTCGAACGCGTCACGACGTTCGCGAAGACCCGTTCACGGGCGAGCGACGACGACGTGCAGCGCTTCATCGCGTACGGGCAGCTCTGTCACCTGATCGTCACGACGCAGCTCGACGGGCGCCCGGGGGACTGGGTCGCCCTGCTGACCAAGGGGATCACGCACCCCGACTGATGCTTCTGTCGGAGGCGGGTCCTTTTCCGCGTCTTCAAGAGTGAGTGAGCAATCACTCAACACCTCCTCCACCCACAAGAATCCAGAAACGGAGCACGACATGACCACCCTCACTTCCCTCCCGGCGGTCGCCGCACCGCGCAGCACGCGTCGCTGGGTCGCCCTCAGCGTCCTCGCCCTCGCCCAGTTCCTCGTGGTGCTCGACGCCTCGATCGTGAACATCGCCCTCCCCGTCATCGGGCGGCAGCTGGGCATGGATACCGCCACCCTCTCGTGGGTGATCACCGCCTACGTGCTCGCGTTCGGTGGCCTTCTCCTCCTCGGCGGACGCCTCGCCGACCGATACGGGCACCGCCGGGTGTTCCTCCTCGGCGCGGCCGGGTTCGTGGCAGCATCCGCGCTCGCCGGTTTCTCCTTCTCGAGCGAGATGCTCCTCTCCGCCCGCGCCCTGCAGGGGGTGTCGGCCGCGCTCCTCGCCCCGGCCGCCCTCGCGCTGCTGACCCAGCTGTTCCCGGACGACGCCGAACGCACCAAGGCGCTGGGCGTGTGGGGAGCGGTCGCCGGCGCCGGATCCGCCGCAGGGGTTCTGCTCGGTGGGGTGCTCACGGCGACCCTCGGCTGGCAGTCGGTGTTCTTCGTGAACGTGCCGATCGGTGGGCTCGTGCTCATCGCGATCCCGCTGCTGATCACGCGCGACGGCCTCCGTGTCTCCGGTCGACTGGACGCTGCCGGCGCCGTGACCGTCACTGCCGCACTGGTCTCGCTCGTCGGTGCCCTCAGCGCGGTCGAGCAGGTCGGGTTCGTGCATCCGTTGCCGCTGGGACTGCTCGCCCTCGCGCTGGTGCTCGGCGGGGTCTTCGTGGCGATCGAGCGCCGCGCCGCCGCTCCTCTCGTCCCGCTCCGCGTGTTCCGGAACCGCAACCTCGCGCTCGGCAACATCGTCATGCTGCTGGGCGGGGCCACCATGGTCGCCCTCTTCTTCGCCCTCTCGGTCTATATGCAGGCCGTGCTCGGCTATGACGCCCTGACCGCAGGCCTCACGCAGCTGCCCCTCGCCGGTGTGCTCGTGCTGGTCGCCGGCGCGGTCCCCGCCGTGATCGCCCGCGTCGGCACGCGGCCGGTGCTGATCGGGGCGCTGCTCCTCCTGGCGGCAGGGCTCGTGTGGCTCTCCGCATCTCCGGTGGATGCCGCGTTCCTCACGCACCTGCTCGGTCCGACCCTCCTGATCGGCGTCGGACTCGGCGGCGCGGTCGTCGCGACCACCCAGCTCGCCGTGGATGGCGTCGAGGGCGGAGAGGCCGGACTCGCGGGTGGACTCGTCAACACCAGTCAGCAGTTCGGTGGCGCGATCGGGCTCGCGGTGCTCGGCACGGTCGCCGGGCTCCGCACCGCGGCACTCTCGGCGGAAGGGGCCTCACACGCCGAGGCCCTCACGGGCGGGTTCTCCTGGCTCTTCCTCGGCGCGGCAGGACTGGCGGTCGTCGGCGCGGCGATCGTCGCGGTCTGGCGCCGCGACTGAGGGTGTCGGAGCGAGCCCGTGGACGACGGCGCAGGGCACGTTCTCCACGGGCTCGTTCGCGTGGATGGGATCGAAATGACCCTCTGAGTTCGCCGGGAGTCACGGTAATGACAAGTGATGGTTGTCTTTTGGTTGTCATTCTGGCCTCAGATTTGGAACGGATGCCGAGATGGGCGGATACTTCTGGCATCCCGGCCGTCGTGAATCGGCTCGGGGAATCGACATGCAGACCTCCACCGCACTCGCGCCAGGAACGACCATCGCCATCGTCGGCGCCGGTCGTGTCGGACGTGTGCTCGCCGGGGCTCTGCGCGCGGCCGGGTTCGACGTCCTCGGACCCCTCCGGCGCGACCAATCGATGCCGAAAGCGGATATCGCGCTGCTCTGCGTGCCGGACCGCGCCATCCCGGCGGTTGCGTTCGTCGCACGACCGCATGTGCGGTTCGTCGGACACGTCTCGGGTGCCACCTCGCTCGACGACGTCGACTTCCGTTTCCACCCCCTGCAGACCTTCACGGGGACCGAGCCGCCCGAGGTATTCCACGGCATCGGCGCCGCGGTCGCCGGCCGCACCGACGAAGCCCGCTCTGTCGCCGAGCAGCTGGCCCGCGTGCTCGGGGCCCGTCCGTTCACGGTCGACGACGAGCACCGCGTGAGCTATCACGCGGCCGCATCGTTCGCCTCGAACTTCGTGCTGACGGTGCTCGATGCGGCCGAGCAACTCGCCGTCGCCGCCGGTATCCCCGAGGGCGAGGCTCGCGAACTCCTCACCCCGCTCGTCGGTCGCACCATCGAGAACTGGGCACGCGTCGGAGCGCAGGAAGCTCTCACCGGACCGATCGCCCGAGGGGATGAAGCCACGGTCGCGCGTCAGAGGTCGGCTGCGGAGGAACACGAGCTGCAGGTACTGTTCGACGCCCTCGCCGTGGCCACGCGAACGATCGCCTCGCGGGAGGAAGAGTCGCCAGGGGTGCTGCCGCGGGAGGCGGTGTCGCGGGAGGGGTCGGGTGAGATGGCGTCGCGGGAGATGGTGTCGCGGGAGGAAGGGTCGCGAGGGATGCCGTCGCGAGGGATGCCGTCGCGAGGGGTGCCGTCGCGGGGGGCCGTGTCGCGTGAGGGGGCGCGGGAGAGCCCGTCGCGAGAAACGGCCGGCGAAGAGAAGGAGTCTTCTGTATGAGGATCCTCCGCACGATCACCGACGTTCGGGCGGCCGTCCGCGACGCTCGGCGCACGGACTCGTCGGTCGGGCTCGTCCCCACGATGGGGGCGTTCCATGACGGACACCTCTCTCTCATGCGTGCGGCCCGAGCGGCTTCTGATCTCGTCGTCGTCTCGCTCTTCGTCAACCCGACGCAGTTCGGCGCGAACGAAGACCTCAGCACCTACCCGCGTGACGAGGCGCGAGACGCCGCGCTCGCCGAAGCCGAGGGCGTGGATATTCTCTTCGCCCCCGCGGCATCCGAGATCTACCCCGACGGGTTCGCGACGAACATCCACGTCGCCGGCCTCACCGATGTTCTCGACGGTGCGAGTCGCGGCGCACATCACTTCGACGGCGTCGCCACGGTCGTCACGAAGCTGTTCGGGATCGTCCGCCCTGATGCCGCCTACTTCGGGCAGAAGGATGCGCAGCAGGTGCTGGTCGTCCGCCGCGTCGTACGCGACCTCGACCTGGACGTGCGGATCGTCGCCTGCCCGATCGTGCGCGAGGCCGACGGGCTCGCGATGAGCTCGCGCAACGTCTACCTCGATGCGGACGCCCGTGCTCAGGCGACCGCGCTCAACCGTGCCCTCGACGAAGCGACCGCGGTGTTCGACGGCGGTGCCCGTGACGCCGGCAGCATCCTGTCGACCGCTCGTCGCGTGCTGGACGAGGCCGACATCGATCCGGAGTACCTCGAGCTCCGCGATGCCGAGACTCTGCGCCCTCTCGCGCGCGTCGACCGTGACGCCCTCCTCGCCGTGGCTGCGCACGTCGGGGCTGCTCGGCTCATCGACAACCACATCCTCTCCGGGGGCGACGTCGCCGCCGGCCCCACCGCGACGGAGGTCCGCGCATGAGTGCCCAAGCTGGTTCCCACCCCCGTGTCACCCTCGCTGCCCTCGCCGCGAAGAAGGACGCGGGCGAAGCGCTCGTCATGGTCACCGCGTATGACCACCCCAGCGCGCAGATCGTGGAAGCTGCCGGGGTCGACATCGTGCTCGTGGGCGACTCGGCCGCGATGACCGTGCTCGGCTACGACAGCACGGTGCCGGTCACGGTCGACGAGATGCTCATGCTCACCAAGGCTGTTCGCCGCGGATTGACCTCCCCGCTGCTCATCGGCGACCTGCCCTTCGGATCGTATGAAGCCTCTGACGAACTCGCCCTCGCGACGGCACAGCGCTTCATCAAGGAGGCTGGCTGCGACCTCGTGAAGATCGAGCGCGGCGGCACGACCGTCGACCGCGCTCGGGCCCTGGTGCAAGCCGGCATTCCCGTGGTCGGGCACGTCGGACTCACCCCGCAGACCGCGACGGCTCTCGGCGGCTACCGCGCGCAGGGTCGAACCGCCGAAGCCGCGCTCGCCGTGATCGATGATGCCCTCGCCCTGCAGGATGCCGGGCGCGCGATGCTCGTGATCGAAGCAGTGCCCTCCGAAGTGACCGCAGTCCTCATGCCGCGCCTCGACATCCCGGTGATCGGTATCGGCGCCGGAGCGGGTGCCGACGGGCAGGTGCTCGTCTTCCACGACCTCCTCGGGCTCTATGACGGCGGGGCGGCAAAGTTCGTCAAGCGCTACGCCGATCTGCGCAGTGCAGCCATCGACGGCGTCGAGGCATACGCGCGGGAGGTGCGCAGCGGTGCGTATCCTGCGGCGGAGCACGGCTACACGATGGCGCGCGGTGAGGCGGCGCGCCTGGAGGAGATGCTCGCGACGCGCTGATCCAGCCGGCGCGTGGCCGATCGCCGGCCCCATCGAGAGCATCGCGGGCGTGCGACTCGCATCCGGGGTCATTGTGTGGGGTCATGCTTGCATAGTACATAGTTTCGAAGACTGGCGGCGTGTAGTCCCGCGCTTGTGGATAGCTTGCATGCATGCTTGGCGATATTCCGGCATGCAATCGAATAAAGCTTCGAAAGTAGAGCCGTTCCGGGTTAGAGTGAAGCATGTCCACTTTGACCGGGTTGCACGAGGCGATGGCTCGCCTCGATGACGCGTGGTCGCGCGCCGAGGAGACCGGCGATCTGTCTCGAGCGCAGCTGATCGCCGTCAACGATGCGATCGGTCTGTTGCAGCGGCGTCTGGATGCTGTGCACGTGGAGGTGGCGGCTGGTATCTCACGCGAGTCGCGCCCCGAGTTGGGAGCAGAGAGCCTCGCGAAGCAACAGGGCTTTCGGAGTCCGGCGAAGCTGATCGCAGCGACGTCGGGAGTATCGACGGGTGATGCGCAGCGTCTCGTCAAGGTCGGCGAGGCGACGGCGCCGCGTATGGATCTGATCGGAGCGCGCTTGCCGGCGAGGTATCCGCTCGTACGCGAGGCGCTGGCCACCGGGGCTCTCAGTGCGCAGGCGGCGGCGATGATCGTCGGGCTGCTGGATCGGTGTCGAGTGGCTGCCGGCCCGGAACGCGTCGCCGAGGGGGAGCGGGTGCTTGCCGAGAAGGCTCAGGGTCTCGCGCTCGACGACGTCCGCAAGCTCGTGGTCCGCGCGGAGGCGTGGCTCGACCCGCACGGGGTCGAGCCGAAGGAGGAAGAGCGCCGCGGAAAGCGTGCGCTGACGTTGTTCGAGCGTGACGGCATGGTGCATCTGAGCGCGGTGCTGGATGCGGAATCGGCGGCTCCGGTCGTGACGGCGATCCGGGGGTATGTCTCAGCGGCGTTCGCGGCGCGGAAGGATGCGCCGGATCCCGATGCAGTCGATGCGGATCGTCGTTCGGTGCCGATGCTGCAGGCGGATGCGCTGGCCGTGTTCGCCGCGCATGTTCTCGGGTGTGCGCAGCGGGTGCCGTTGGCGGGTGCGACGGTCGTGGTGCGGATGCGGCTGGAGGATCTGGAGTCCGGATCCGGAGCCGCAGAGGTCGACGGGATCGAACAGCCGGTCAGTGTCGGTGCGGCGCGGCGGATGGCCGCGGGCGGGGGCGTGATCCCGTGCGTGCTCGGCGGTGCGGGCGAGGTTTTGGACTGGGGGCGGGAGAGACGCCTGTTCACCCGGGCGCAACGGCTGGCTCTGGTGGAGCGGGACGGTGGGTGCGCGATGTGCGGGTTGCCGCCGGAGATGACGAAAGCGCATCACATCCGCTGGTGGAGGCGAGATCGCGGGCCGACGGATCTGTCCAATGGTGTGCTGCTGTGTGAGACCTGTCACCATCGCATTCACGACAACGAGTGGGAGATCCGTATCGATGGGGCTGGCGCGGTAGGACGGGTGTGGTTCATTCCACCCGGATACGTCGACCCCGCCCGCATGCCGCGCCTGGGGGGACGAGCGCGCTTCGACATTGCGGCCTGAGCGCGACACCGTGCGAGGTTCCCGGCTGTCAGTGAGTGGTTGCCGGAGGGCGGTTGTCGGGGAGTGTCAGAGGGCGGTTGTCGGGGAGTGGTTATCAGGGAGTGGTTATCAGAGGGTGGTTGTCGGGGAATGGTTATCAGCGAGTGGCTGTCGGCGAGCGGTTGTCAGAGGGTGCCCTCAGAGAGCGGACATCAGAGGGCGGTGGTCAGAGATCGGCCCTCGGAGGGCGGTGATCAGCGCGGTCTTCGTGCCCTGAACCGGGAGGGGCGGCACCCGAGACCTTGTCGCCGACCGAGAACTCCCACCCAACCCACAGCCTGAACGATATATCGTTGAGTATCGTTCACCACAGCAGGAGGTCATCATGAACAACGCATTCCCCTCCAACCCGTTCGGCGGCAACGGCGGCTCCGGGAACAACGGCGGCTCCGGCGGACCGGGCGGAATCTTCGGCGGATCCGGGTTCGGATCCGGCTCCGGGTTCGGCGCAGGCCCCGGCGGGCCCGCCGCCGCGATCTTCGAAGCCATGGACCAGCTCCGCAAGTCGTTCGAGTCCCGCCCATCCGGCGGCTCGCGCATGGCCCGCGGCGACGTCCGCGCCGCCGTGCTCTCACTCCTCGCCGAGAAGCCCATGCACGGCTACCAGATCATCAACGAGATCGCCGAGCGCAGCGGCGGCACCTGGAAGCCGAGCGCCGGCTCCGTGTACCCCACTCTGCAGCTGCTCGCCGACGAAGGACTCATCGAGGCCGAGGAGCAGAGCGGCCGAAAGACCTACTCGCTCACCGAGGCCGGCCGCGCCGTCGCCGACGAGAGCTCCGAGACCCCGGCCCCGTGGGAGTCGTCGTCCGGCAAGGACGGACACCGCGACAGCGCCCGGTTCAACGCACTCCCGAAGGCGGGCGTCGACCTCGCCGCCGCTGCCGCCCAGGTCGGACGAAGCGGCTCGCCCGAGCAGGTGCAGCAGACGATCGAGGTCCTCGACGAAGCCCGCCGTAGGCTGTACTCGATCCTCGCGCAGGACTGACCGCGCAGTGCGGCGGCATCGAGTGAGGACCTGCGAAAGGGCCACACGATGACGGATGCTGCGGCACGGGGTGCCCACCGCGCCCGGTACCGCCGCATCCTGTCGTTCGCCGGCCGGGAGTTCCTCAAGATCTGGTGGTTCGAGCTCGTCCTCCCGCGCCTCGGCATGAGCAGGGTCGCCGAGCGCACGCGCGGGCCACGGATGCAGACGTTCGCGCGCCGCTTCCACACGCTCGCCGTGGAACTCGGCGGACTCATGATCAAGGTCGGACAGTTCATGTCGTCGCGCCTCGACGTGCTCCCTCCGGAGATCACCAAGGAGCTCGAAGGGCTGCAGGACGAAGTCCCCGCCGTCCCGACCGCGGCGATCCGCGCGCTCGCCGAGGCCGAACTGGGCATCCCGCTCGAACGCGCCTACGCCTGGTTCGACGACACCCCGGTGGCGGCGGCCTCACTCGGCCAGGTGCACCGTGCCCGACTCTCCGCACTCGACGCGGCCGACACCGGCCTCGAAGACGTCGTGGTCAAGGTGCAGCGCCCCGGGATCGACGAGATCGTCGCCGTCGACCTCGCGGCGCTCCGTCGGGTCGCACGTTGGCTGACCCGCGTGCGCCTCGTCGCCGACCGCGTCGACGCGCCCGCGCTCGTCGAGGAGTTCGCCGAGACCAGTCGCGAGGAGATCGACTACCTGCACGAAGCCGCGAGCGCCGAACGGTTCCGCGAGAACTTCGCCGACGACCCCCGGGTCGGCATGCCGGAGATCGTGTGGGAGCGATCGACCCGCCGCGTGCTCACGCTGTCCGACGTCACCGCCATCAAGATCAACGACACGGATGCGCTGCGGGCCGCCGGCATCGACCCCGCCCAGGTCGCCGAGGTGTTCGCCGAGGTCATGTTCGACCAGGTCTTCACGCACAGCTTCGTGCACGCCGATCCGCACCCCGGCAACATCTTCGTCACGCCGACCTCTCCGACCCCGTCGACCCCGCCGACCACGCCGCCGGCGGATACGACAGATGCGACGCCCGGCGGCTTCCGGCTCACGTTCATCGACTTCGGCATGATGGCCGAGATCCCGGCGAGCCTCCGCGACGGCCTGCGCACCCTCCTGATCGCGGTCACCGGCCGCGACAGCCGGGGCCTCGTCGCTGCGGCGCAGGAGATCGGAGTCCTGCTGCCCTCCGCCGACACCCGCGAACTCGAACGCGCCCTCACCGCCCTGTTCGCCCGGTTCGGGGGCATGGGTTTCGCCGAGCTCAGCAAGGTCGACCCCCGCGAGTTCCGTGACTTCGCGGAGGAGTTCGGCGACATGGTGCGCTCGCTCCCGCTGCAGCTGCCCGAGAACATGCTGCTGCTGATCCGCGCCGTCTCGTTGACCTCGGGCATGTGCAGCGGCCTCGACCCCGCGTTCAACGTCTGGGACGCCGCCGAACCCTACGCCGGCCGTCTGCTGCGCGACGAGAGCGGCAACATCGTGCAGGCGTTCGCGAGCCAGGCGATGGACACGATGAACACGACCTGGCGCCTGCCGAAGCGCATCGACGACATCATCACCCGCGTCGACGACGGCACCGTCTCGTTCGACACTTCGCGCCTGGAACGCCGCCTCGATCGGCTCGAGGGCATCGCCCGGCGGATCGCCTCGGGCGTGCTCTTCGCGGCGATGCTCATCGGCGGTGCACTGCTCGTGCCCGCGGTGCCCCCGCTGGGGATCACGCTGATCTGCGTCTCGGCGCTCCCCCTGCTGCACTCCCTGTTCGCCGGCGTCGGCCGACGGGGCTCGCGGTAGGCGCGGCACGCCCGAGAAACCCGCAGCGTCGAGCATGCACTCGCGCCCCCGCAGGCCCGGGGCGCCGGGGATCGAGCGGATGTTCCGGCATATCGCACAACGAGGGGGCGGCGCCGCGCGTGACAGGATGGGATGCCATGGAGACCCCTGACGAGAAGCCCGATGAACGCTCCGCAGGAAAGACCCCTCCGAGCACCCGGACAGGCGCCGTCGGCACGGGCGTGAACCGCCTGCCGGCCAAAGCCACCGAGACCGCCAAGAAGATCGTCCGCGACATCGCGGCGGTCCCCCCGCGCAGCGTCCACCCGGCGCTCGTCCCGGGCGTCTCGGTCGAGGAGACCGGTCGCACCTACCGCACCGACCCGCTCGTGTTCGGCGTGGCGGCGACCCTGACCCTCGCCTTCATCGCGTGGGGCGTGTTCGCGGGGGACAACCTCGCCGGCACCACCCGCACGGTCCTCGACTGGGTCGTCCAGTACTTCGGATTCTTCTTCACCACCATCGCCACCGTCATCCTGGTGTTCATGCTGTTCATCGGCTTCAGCCGCTACGGACGCATCCCGCTCGGGCGCGACGACGAAGAGCCCGAGTACTCGATGTTCTCCTGGATCTCGATGCTCTTCGCCGCCGGAATGGGCATCGGCCTCGTGTTCTGGGGTGCCGCCGAGCCGCTCACCTTCTTCGAGAGCCCGCCGCCGGGCACGGTCGAGGCGAGCACCCTCGACGCCATGCACACCGCGCAGACGCAGGTGCTGTATCACTGGGGTCCGCAGGCCTGGGCGTTCTATGCGCTCGTCGGTGGGGCCATCGCCTATGGCGCCTATCGCCGCGGCCGCACGCCCCTCATCTCCTCGATCTTCGCGCCGCTGCTCGGCGAGGGGCGCACGACCGGTCCGCTCGGCCGCACCATCGACGTCTTCTCGATCATCGTCACACTGTTCGGCACCGCGGCATCGCTGGGTCTGGGCGCCTTGCAGATCGGCCACGGCGTCGAGATCGTCAGCGGCATCGGCGAGCTCGGCAACGGCATCCTGATCGCCGTGATCGCCGTGCTCACGGCCTGCTTCATCGCGTCGGCCGTCTCGGGGGTCTCGAAGGGCATCCGCGCGCTGTCGAACATCAATGCGGTCGTCGCGCTCCTGCTCGCCTTCTTCGTGTTCTTCGTGGGGCCGACGCTGCTGATCCTCAACGTGATCCCGTCGGTCGCCGTGCAGTTCATCGGCGACCTCCCGCAGATGATCGGCCGCTCGGCATCGCAGGGTGAAGCGGCCGAGACGTTCCTGTCGGGCTGGACGATCTTCTACTGGGCGTGGTGGATCTCCTGGTCGCCGTTCGTCGGCATGTTCATCGCCAAGATCTCGCGCGGGCGCAGCCTTCGCCAGTTCGTCTCCGTCGTGATCGTGGTGCCGTCGGCCATCTCTCTCGTCTGGTTCGCGATCTTCGGCACCACGGCGATCCAGCAGCAGATGGACGGCGCGAACCTCACGGTCGACCCGCCGGAGGAGGTCCTGTTCGGCGTGCTCGAGAACCTGCCGTTCTCGCTGATCACGAGCGCCATCCTCATCGTGCTGATCGCCATCTTCTTCGTCACGGGAGCGGATTCGGCCTCCCTCGTGATGGGCACGCTGTCTCAGCAGGGCAGGCCGGAGCCGTCGCGCTGGGTCGCCGTCGTGTGGGGTGTGCTGGTCGGAGCGATCGCCGCCGTGCTGCTCGTCATCGGCGAGGAGGGCAGCGGTCTGCGATCGCTGCAGAACGTCACGATCATCGCCGCGCTGCCCTTCGCGATCATCATGGGATTCATGATGATCGCCTTCATGAAGGATCTTCGACGCGATCCGCTGATCCTCCGTGAGCGTTATGCCCGCGCGGCCGTCCGGCACAGCGTCATGGCCGGTCTCGAGGAGTACGGCGACGACTTCGCGCTCGTGCCGGTCGAATACGACCACTCCGAGGACGACCTCGACTGGATCGACGAGTCGACCGTCGACGAGACGCTCGCCGAGGTGTACGAGGCCGCGACCGAGGCGATCGACATCATCCCGCCCGCCGAGGTGGATGCGGTCGTCGATGCGTCGATCACGGACCCGATGGCTGCCCCGGACCCGACGGCTGCTCCGGACCCGACGGCCGCCCCGGACCCGACGGCTGCCCCGGACCAGCCCCGCACGGACTGATCCGCACGGACTGATCCGCTAGGACGCCTCCTCTGCGGCAGCGGTGATGCGGGCCGCCATCCCGGCGAAGATCAGTCCGTGGAAGGGCAGCACGGCGAGCCAGTACAGGCGTCCGCTCAGTCCGCGGGGGAAGAAGATCGCGCGCTGCTCGTAGCGCGCGCCTTCGCCGTCCGGCACCGCACGCAGCTCGAGCCAGGCCTCGCCGGGCACCTTCATCTCGGCGCGGAGGCGCAGCAGGGATTCGGCCTCGGTCCTCTCGACCGCTTCGACGCGCCAGAAGTCGATCGCGTCGCCGACCCTCGCCGCGGTGCGGCTCCGGCGGCCGCGACGCAGGCCCACGCCACCCACGATCCGGTCCATGAACCCCCGCACGGCCCACAGCAGCGGGGAGGAGTACCAGCCGTTCTCGCCGCCGATGCCCAGGATCACGCGCCACAGTTCCGCCGCGGAGGCGCGGGTGGCGATGGACCGCGAATCCGTGAACACGGTGCGTCCGGCCCAGTCCGGGTCGCTCGGCAACGGGTCACTGGGCGCGCCCGACACTTCCGAGTCCTGCCAGCTGGTCTCGATGCTGTCGCCGCGCACCCGTCCGAGCGCGAGGTCGACCGCACGCCGATACGGGGTCAGGCCGTCTTCGGGGCGCGGGATCAGCTCGTCGACCGCGTGATCCTTCATGATGCACTCGTTCTGCAGCGATGCCACGAGCGGCCGGGCGATCGAGCGCGGCACCGGCGTCACCAGGTTCACCCAGTGCGAAGCGAGCCCCGGCGTGAGCACGGGGAGGGCGGCGATGGCGCGCTGCCGGAGCCCGGCTTCGACGGCGTAGCCGTTCATCATCTGCCCGTAGCGCAGCACGTCCGGCCCGCCGATGTCGACGGCACGGTTCACATCGGCGTCGACGCGCGCCGCCCCGAGCAGGTAGTGCAGCACATCGCGGACGGCGATCGGCTGGATGCGGTTTCGCACCCACTTCGGTGCCGGCATGTACGGCAGCACGTCGGTGAGGTGGCGGATCATCTCGAACGACGCCGACCCCGAGCCGATCACGACGCCCGCTTGCAGTACGAGCGTCGGCACGCCGGACCGCAGGAAGATCTCCCCCACACGAACACGCGAGCGCAGGTGCGGTGACAGCTTCGCGTCGTCGGGATGCAGCCCGCCGAGGTACACGATCCGTCGCACGCCTGCCCGCGCTGCGGCCTCGGCCACCGTCGTCGCCGCCCGCTCGTCGCTCTCCTCGAAGCCTTTGCCGGCGGACATCGAGTGGATCAGGTAGTACACGACGTCGACGTCGTCCATCGCCGTGACCACGGCATCCGCATCATCCGCCGAGCCTTCGACGATCTCGCAGTCGCCGCCCCAGGGGAAGGAGGCCGCGCGCGCGGAGTCACGCGCCAGGACCCGCACCCGGTAGCCGGCGTTCAGCAGCCGCGGGGTCAGGCGTCCGCCGATGTATCCGGTCGCCCCGAGCACGAGGGCGCGCGGGGCGGAGCCGTCGTCGCGGGGTGCGGCGCGCAGCGCCTCTTCACGGCCGGTGGGGTGGGTGAGTTCGGGCATAGGTCGAGCGTAGGTCGCCCCCGCGTCCGGTGGAACGGGGTTGCGGGGCGTCGTGGCGACCGGTACGGGCACAAGCCCCTATTGCAACGCAAGGGTTGCGTTTCCGTCCATGACATGCAACTCTGAAGTTGCAGTCGGCCGACCGGCCGACGGAACATGCAGGAAACGCCGAAAGGAACCATCATGGTGAACATGACCCACAACGAGGCATCCGTCGTCGACGAGGAGACCTTCTCCGTTCGGCGGACCATCCTGATCGCGGCACCCGCCGACAAGGTCTGGCGGGCCGTGGCCGAGCCGGAGCACATCTCCCGGTGGTTCGGGCGCACCGTGCTCGACGGCACCGGGGTCGGCGCGACCGGCACGATGACCTTCCCCGACTACGACGTGATCCCCCTGCGGGTCGAGGAGTACGACGAGCCGCGGCGCATCACCTACCGCTGGAACAACGACGACGCCCTCGGTGCATTGCCCGACAGCATCGACGAGACCACCTCGACGGTCTTCACCTTCACGCTCGAAGAGGCCGAGGGTGGCACGCGCCTCACGGTCGTCGAGAGCGGCTTCGAGCGCACGTCCGACCCGCGCGCCAACCTGCAGTCGCACCGCACGGGCTGGGACCTGGAGCTGGACAAGATGGTCACCCTGGTGGAAGGCGAAGCATGACCGCAGCAACCCTCCTGCCCATGTTCTCGGCGCTCGCGGACGAGACGCGCTGGCGCATTCTGACGGAGCTCGGGGAGGCGGAGGCGTCGGCATCCGCTCTCGCCGGGCGCCTTCCGGTGTCCCGTCAGGCGATCGCGAAGCATCTCGCCGTCTTGCAGGAGGTCGGTCTCGTCGAGCCCGTGCGGGTCGGCCGCGAGGTGCGCTTCCGCGTGGTCGGTGCCGAGCTCTCCGCCACCGCTGCGAAGCTCGACGTGATCGGGCGCGAGTGGGACCGCCGCCTCGCCGCGATCAAGGAGATCGCGGAGGGGCTGTAGGCTGTCGGGCTGTCGGCGACGGCGGGTCAGCGCGCGGGGCCCGTGTCCTTCTCGTCGCGGATGGCGTCGCGCAGCTCCTGGTCGAGGTCGGAGGCCTCTTCGATCGCCGCCGTCATGCCGGCGAGGAACCGCGTGACCACCGCACGTTCGTCGTCGGACAGCTCGTCGACCAGCGCGAGCATGCGTCGATGCATGGCCCCGAGGGTCGCGCGGACCTCTTCGTCGCTGCTCACGGTCGGCACCACGACTCCCGCGCGGCGGTCGGTGGGGTGGGGCTCGCGACGGACGTGTCCGCCCTTCTCGAGCCGGTCGATGAGAGTGGTCGTCGAAGCCGTGGAGATGTCGAGCATCTTCGCGATGTCGATCGGGCGGACGATGCGGCCCGCCCGCTGCTCCCGGAGCAGGAAGCGCAGTGCCATCAGGTCGGTCTCGTTCATTCCCATCGATGCGCGGGTGCGTGCGCGCATCGCGGTCTCGGCCGCCCGGTAGCGCCGCAGCATGTTCAGCACGTCGACGGTGCTGACGTTCCCGCCGTCGGGGTACCAGTATCCGGAGCGCGTGTACTCCTGGGGCTCGCTCATGACGCCACCACCTCTCCGTCAGCCTCGGGGAGGGACTCCCGTTCGAGCATCTCCACCGCTCCCGCGGCGACGCCGACGGGCACCACGAGCAGGAACCCGCCGGTGATCGCGTCGTTCTCCGCCACGATGATCTGCTCGATCCTGTCGCGAGGGATCCCGGGGAACCGGCTCTGTAGGTGCTCGAGCAGGCTCGCATAGCCGATGAACTTCTCGTCCTCGAGGGTGACCGGGTCGACCATGGGTTCCTTTCGCGCGGTGAGTCAATCCTCTCATCGTGGGAGGGTGCCGGCGACGACCGAATTCCCTAGTTCGTCAGGTAATAAGGCTGCCGAGGTAACATGGGCACCTGGGCCGCGGGGGAGGTGCGTAATGGGGAATGGTCTGGACGTCGTGGCATCGGAGCTCGCCCGCGATGTCGAAGAGTTCCGGCGGGCCGAGGCGCAGCTGCGTCGACGGCTGGCGGCAGCGCGTCAACCCAATGAGACGGATCGCTCGGCCATGCGCATCATCGCGTCGGCTCCGGTCGATGCCCCGGTCACGCCCGGCGAGCTGGCCGCTCAGCTCGGGGTGAGCACGGCGGCCGTCACCTCCGTCGTGCGCCGGCTCGCCGAGCGCGGTCAGGTGGTCGTGGCCGTCCATCCAGACGACGCGCGGTCGAAGATCATCCGTCCGTCTCTTCGCGACCTGCACTCTCCTGCCGACGAGATCTCTCGCCGCATCGAGCGGGTGGAGAGGGAGTTCGCACCCGAGCAGCTCGCCGCGATCTCGCTGTTCCTGCGGCGCCTCGCCCGCGAACTCGAAGGCATCGAATAGGCCGACTTCCATTTAGCTAGTTAAACTAGTAATCTAATTCCTGTACGAAATACGGGAAGGGGACGTCATGGGTCTGCTCAGCTACGCCGGAGAATCGAAGGTCATCGAGATCGACGACCCGCTGCTCGCGCATCTCCGACTCGTCGCCGTCACGAAGCTCCGTCGGGGCGAGTCCTTCCCGCTCACACTGCGTACGACGGAGTCGACCATCGAGACCCTGTGGATGCACGCGTCGATTCCGGTGCGCTTCGTGGTGGACGACGAGCGTGAGCTCCAGCGGCCATTGCTGGTGAAGATGATGGCTGCCGCGAGTTCGGCGAACGGGCTGGACCTCACGGATCCCGACTTCGCCGCGTCGTTGCCGTCTGCGGCGCCGATGCACGCGGTCGCCTGAAAGCTCGCCTCCGTCAACTCCGCGCTCCTGGGCAAAGCAGCGCGAAGACCGGACGGAGGTGCGTGGCGGTGTCACCGGGGGGTGACGACATCGCCGCTCTTGGCATCCGGCCGCCCGGAATCGGGTCCTGGCGGCCGGATGCCCTTCGCTCAGAGGGCGGTGTATCCGCCGTCGACGAGGTGGTAGCTGCCGGTGATGAAGCTCGCGGCGTCACTGGCGAGGAATGCGATGAGGTTCGCGACCTCGTCGGCCTGGCCCAGTCGGCCGATCGGGTGCTTGCTCACGAGGAACTCCTTCGCCTCGTCGCCCATGTTCGCGAGCAGCGGGGTGTCGATGAAGCCGGGGCCCACCGAGTTCACGCGCACCCCCTTCGCCGAGTACTCGAGCGCTGCCGACTTGGTCATGCCGACCACGCCGTGCTTGGCGGTGACGTAGGCGGGCGAGCCGGCGAACCCGACGCTTCCCAGGATCGAGGCGATGTTCACGACCGATCCGCCGCCGTTCGCGAGGATCGACGGGATCTGCGCCTTCATGTTCCGGAACACGGCGTTGAGGTTGATCGCGATGACCTTGTCCCAGGCATCGTCCTCGTACTCCGCGGTCGGGGCGGTAGCGCCGCCGATGCCGGCGTTGTTGACCCCGATGCGCAGCGGAGCCAGGGAGTTGGCGGTCTCGATGGAGGAGGCGATCCAGGCGGCGTCCGTCGCATCGCCCACGGAGGCCTCCGCCGTGCCACCGGCCGCGCGGATCTCCTCGACGACCGCGTTCGCGTGCTCGGCATTCAGGTCGTTGACCACGACCGCTGCCCCGTTCTTCGCCAGCAGGAGAGCGGTCGAGCGTCCGATTCCGCTGCCTGCTCCCGTCACGATCGCCGAGCGGTTCGAGACGTCGTACTGAGCCACGAGAGACTCCACTTCCGGGCGGGCACGGTGCCGGGAGATCTTCTCGGACGGTCCGTCCTTCCTTCCACCCTACGCCTTCACGACCGGGGTGGATTCACGTGAATGGAAGTGTCCCCGTGTGGAAGGTGCCGGTCAGGCGTCGGCCACGTCGATCCTGCTGAGCGTGGGCGGTGCCAGGATCGCACCCGTCTCCACGGTCTCGACATCGCGCCGGCCCGTGAGGCGCGCGACCGCATCGTCGAACTGCTCGTCGAGCGCGGCCAGTGCGCCCGGTGCGTCGTGGTGCGACAGCGCATCGATCAACGCCTGATAGGTGGGTGAGACGGAGGCGGGCACCGCATAACCTTCGTCGGCACTGAAGCTCGCGATCCGCGTCTGGAGCGCGAGCGTCATCATGGCGCGGGAGAGTCGAGGGCTCTGCGCGGCGTTCACGAGGGCCTGGTGGAACGCGATGTCCGCGTCGCCGATGCCGAGTGCGTCTGCGCGGGTGCTCGCCTGTCTCAGCTCGGCCAACGCGCTCTCGAGCTGCTCCGTCGCCGGAAGCCGGTTCTTCACGATGAGGCGCACGGCTTCGCACTCCACGGCCCGGCGCTCGGTGTAGAGGTCGGCGATGCCGTCGACCGGGATCACGCTCACGCGCAGGCCCCGACCCGGAAGTGCCGTCAGTGCGCCCTCCTGCACGAGTCGCTGCGCCGCCTCGCGCAGGGGACCGCGGCTCACGCCGAGCTTCGCGGCGATGTCCACCTCGCCCAGGGGGCTGCCGACGGGCAGTGCGCCGGAGAAGATCGCCGACCGGAGTTCGGCCGTGATCAGGTCGACCGTCGAAGGCCGTGCCATGCGGAAGACCGCGCCGGGCATCCCGTTCGGGGCGGGCGTGAGTGGCATGAGCGCTCCTGAGTCGATCGTCGGTGACTCCATTCTGCATCCGACGCGTGTCGGCGCCCGACACGTGTCCGCACGGGCCGGGCACCCCACCATAACGAGTTTGTATAAATGTAGACAATCCGACAGTCTGAATGTGCACAAACGGTCGATCCGGCATAACGTGGCCGTCGGCCCGAGACCGGAGAACGGTCTCGCCCGCCCAACCGCACGCCCGATATCGAAAGAGGAACCGTATGCCCTCCACCCGAACTCATCTGCGCGCCGGCGCCGTCGCGGCCTCCGCCGCGCTCGTCGTGACTCTGGCCGCCTGCTCGTCGTCCGGCACGGACGAGGAGAGCGGCTCGACGCTCGAGCAGCTGCAGAACGACGGGAAGATCACCGTCGCGATCGCCGACGAGCGTCCGTACTCGTGGGTCGAGGGCGGCGAGCCCACCGGCGCGACCATCGCCATGCACCGCGAGATCTTCTCGAACATGGGGATCGACGACGTCGAGGTGGTCGAGGTCGACTGGAACTCGCTGATCCCCGGACTCAAGGCCGGCCGCTTCGACGCGATCAGCGCCGGGATGTCGATCCTGCCCGAGCGCTGCGAGGAGGCGGCGTTCAGCGATCCCGAGATCATGTACACCACCACGCTGATGGTGCCCGAGGGCAACCCGCGCGGTCTCACGGACCTCGACTCGGTCGTCGACGACCCCGACGTCACGCTCGCCGTGCTCGGTGGAGGGATCGAGAGCGGATACGCCGAGAAGCTCGGCATCTCGAACACGGTGTCGGTGGACAACGCGCAGTCCGGCATGGACCTCGTCGCCAACGGGCGCGCCGACGCCTTCGCGATGACGGCGATCTCGCTGAACTGGATGGCGGACAACAACCCGGACGCCGGCGTCGAGACGACCGAGGCGTTCGTCCAGGAGATCGACGGCGTGCCGCAGATCGGTGCCGGGTCGACCGTGTTCCGCACCGGCGACACGGAGCTCCTCGACGCATACAACGAGCAGCTCGCCGCCATCACGGGTGATGAGCAGGCCTACCTCGACCTCGTCGGGGAGTACGGCTTCACCGCGGAGAACCTCCCGCCGTCCGACCTGACGACCGCCCAGCTCTGCGCGGGCGAGCTCGGCTGAGGCCACCGGCGAATGGACAATCTGTCCGCGTTGTGGGCGGCTCTGCCCGCGATCGGCGGCGGCGTGCTCGTCACGCTCACGCTGACCGTGGGCGGGGCCCTCCTCGCGCTCATCGTCGCGGTGGTGCTCGGCCTCTCGGTCCGTGCCGAGAACATCGTCATCCGGGGCACCTCGCGGGTGATCATCGAGTTCTTCCGCGGCACGTCCCTGGTCGTGCAGCTGTTCTTCCTCTTCTTCGTGCTGCCCCAGCTCGGCGTCTCGATCTTCCCGATCGCGTGCGGCATCCTCGGCCTCGGTCTCAATTACGGTGCCTACGGTGCGGAGGTCATCCGCGGCTCGATCAACTCCGTCCCCACCGGGCAGTGGGAGGCGACCACCGCCTTGAGCATGACCCCTGCACACCGGATGCGCCGGGTCATCTTCCCGCAGGCCTGGGCGCTCATGATCCCCTCTCTGACGAATCTGCTCATCCAGTTGCTCAAGGGCACCGCGATCGTCGGGTTCATCACGCTCATCGACCTGACCGTGGCGCTGGACCGCCTCCGCATCCAGACCGACACCTTCTTCTACGGCGTCGTCGGCATGGTGCTCTACTTCGTGATCGCCTACGCGCTGACCCTCGTGATGAACGCCCTGGAGGTGCGCGCGAAGCACAAGCTCGGGCGCGGGGAGTCGCTGGCCGAGACCCTGCGCTTCCGCTCGCCCGTCACCCGAGGGGAGACCGCCGCATGAACGGACCCGTCTGGAGCTGGGACACCGCCTGGGCGGCGCTCCCGCACCTGCTCGAGGGCTTCTTCACGGTCACCCTCGTCGTCACCCTGGCCGGGAGCGCGATTGCCGCCGTGCTCGGCCTCGTGATCGCCGTCGTGCGCCGCAGTGCCCCTCGGCCCGTCGCTGCGAGCGTCGGCTTCCTGGTGAACTTCATCCGGATGACCCCGATCGTCATCCAGCTGCTCTTCGCCTACTTCGCGCTGGTGACCGTGGATCCGCTGACCATCGGCATCGCGGTGTTCGGCATCCACTACGCGACCTACATGGCCGAGGTCTACCGTGCCGGCATCGAGTCCGTCCCGCGCGGGCAGTGGGAGGCTGCCACCGCCCTGAGTATGTCCCGCCCACGCACCTGGACCGCCGTGGTGCTCCCGCAGGCGATCAGGGCGACCGTCCCCTCCCTGGGCAACTACGTGATCTCGATGCTGAAGGACACCCCGTTCCTCATCGCCATCACCGTGGCGGACATGGTCAGCAACGCCCTGGAGTTCGGCGGGAACAGCTTCCGCTACCTCGAGCCCATCACGCTCGCCGGTGTGATCTTCTTCCTCGCCAGCTACCCCGCATCCGTCCTCGTCCGCAGATTGGAGAAGCGCCTTGAATACGCCTCCTGAGAACTCCCGTCCCGCCATCCGCTTCGACGCGGTGCACAAGCGCTACGGCGACCACGTCGTGCTCGACGGCCTCACCTTCGACGTGCAGCAGGGCGACCGGGTCACGCTCATCGGACCGAGCGGTTCGGGCAAGACCACGATCCTCCGTCTGGTCATGACGCTGGAAGAGGCCGACGGCGGATACATCTTCATCGACGGGGAGCCGCTCACGCACGTCGAACGCGGCGGCAAGCGGGTGCCGTTGCGGGAGAAGCACCGCAACGAGGTGCGCAAGCGCATCGGCATGGTCTTCCAGCAGTTCAACCTGTTCCCGAACATGACCGTGATGGAGAACCTCATCGAGGCCCCCGTGCACGTGCTCGGCATGTCGAAGGCGGCGGCCACCGCGAAGGCCACCGACCTGCTGCAGAAGGTCGGCCTCGCGGACAAGGCCGACGCCCATCCGCTGCAGCTCTCGGGTGGCCAGCAGCAGCGGGTCGCCATCGCCCGGGCGCTCGCGATGGACCCGGAGATCCTGCTGCTGGACGAGGTCACCAGCGCTCTGGATCCCGAGATCGTGGGGGAGGTGCTCGGCGTGCTGCGCGACGTCGCCGAGACGACCGACATCACCATGCTCATCGTCACCCACGAGATGCAGTTCGCCCGGGACGTCTCGAACCGCGTGCTCATGTTCGATCAGGGCAGCATCGTCGAGGAGGCCGACCCCGAGACGATGTTCTCCGCGCCGCGCGAGCAGCGCACGAGGGACTTCCTCTCCGCCGTGCTGAGCGACTGAGCCTCGAGCGCGCTTCCCCCTCCCGCTCCTCGCGTCGTCGACGCGAGGAGCGCCCTCCCGGTGGAGGACGAGGAGGCGACGATCCGACGATCCTGTGAGCGCCCCGTGAGGGTCGTCGGGATCGTCGTATGGGTTCCGTAAGGGCGGTCAAAGCAGGGGCACCGAGGGGTGTTGTATCAGGTGTTGCGTCCTCGAGACGCGCGGTCGCCGCCCGGCGATCGCCGCAGCCTGAATGGAGCTCTCTGTGCTTGACCTCGTCTACGTGCTGGGCGTGATCGTCCTGTTCGTGACCGTCGGCCTCGTCGGGAAGGCGGTGGAGAAGCTGTGATCGTGTTCGAGCTTCTCGCGACCGTGCTCGGCGTCGCTGCTGTCGTCTACCTGGTGTTCGCCCTCGTGAAGCCGGAGCGTTTCTGATGGAGTGGGGCTTCCTCATCGCGAGCGTCGCCACCCTCGCCCTCGCCCTCGCCCTCGTCTACAGGCCCGTCGGCGACTACATGGCCTGGACCTTCACGACGACGAAGGACTGGGGTGTCGAGCGCGGCATCTACAAAGTCATCGGCGTCGACCCGAAGCGCGAGCAGTCCTGGCAGGCATATCTGCGTTCGGTTCTCTCCTTCTCGATCGTGGGCGTCCTGCTGCTCTTCGCGCTCCAGCGCACGCAGCAGTGGCTGCCGTACGCCCTCGGCAACGAGAACGTCGAGTCGGGGGTGGCGTTCAACACCGCGATCTCCTTCGTGACCAACACGAACTGGCAGGCCTATTCGGGTGAGGCGCTGTCGTACACCGTGCAGTTCGCCGGTCTCGCGGTGCAGAACTTCGTGTCGGCAGCGACCGGTATCGCCGTCGCGATCGCGCTCGTGCGCGGCTTCGCATACCGTCGATCCGGCGTCATCGGCAACTTCTGGGTCGACCTCGTCCGCGGTACCTTCCGCATCCTGCTCCCGCTGTCGATCGTCGCGGCCATCGTCCTGATCGCCGGCGGCGTCGTGCAGAACTTCAACGGCTACGTCGATGTGAGCACGGTCTCCGGTGGCACGCAGACGATCCCCGGTGGTCCCGTCGCCTCTCAGGAGGCGATCAAGGAGATCGGCACGAACGGCGGCGGCTTCTACAACGCGAACGCATCCCACCCCTTCGAGAACCCCGCGGCGTGGACGAGCCTGCTGCAGTGCTTCCTGATCCTGCTGATCCCCTTCTCCCTGCCGCGGACATTCGGCAGGATCGTCGGTGACAATCGTCAGGGATACGCGATCCTCTCCGTCATGGGAACGCTGTTCCTCGCGTCGACCTTCGCTCTCGCGGCGTTCGAGTTCGCGGGCCGCGGTTCGGCTCCGGAACTCGCCGGCGCCGCGATGGAAGGCAAGGAGGCGCGGTTCGGGCTCGTGCAGTCGGTGCTCTACGCGTCGACCACCACGCTCACCTCGACGGGCTCGGTGAACTCGATGCACGACTCCTATACGGCTCTCGGCGGGATGATGCCGATGGTCAACATGCTGCTCGGCGAGATCGCGCCCGGTGGTGTGGGCGCCGGCCTGTACGGGATGCTCATCATCGCCGTGATCGCCGTCTTCGTCGCCGGCTTGCTCGTCGGCCGCACGCCGGAGTACCTCGGGAAGAAGATCGGGCCGCGCGAGATGAAGCTCGCGAGCATGTACATCCTCGTGATGCCGATCCTCGTGCTCGGGGGCGTCGCCCTCAGCTTCGCGATTCCCGCGCTCCGCGGCAGCATCGTCGACGAGTCGCTCGCGAACAGCGGTTCGCACGGCCTCTCCGAGGTGATCTACGCGTTCGCCTCCGCAGCGAACAACAACGGATCCGCCTTCGCAGGCCTGACCGCGAGCACGCCGTGGCTGACGGCAGCACTCGGTGTCGCAATGCTCCTCGGACGGTTCCTGCCGATCGCCCTCGTCCTGGCCCTGGCCGGTTCGCTGGCCGCGCAGGACAAGGTCCCCGCCACGGCGGGCACGCTGCCGACGCATCGACCGCTCTTCATCGGTCTCACCGTCGGCACCGCGGTCCTGGTGACCGCACTCGTCTTCTTCCCCGTTCTCACGCTGGGTCCCCTGGCGGAAGGGCTGCTGTAACCATGTCCACCATCACGCACACCCCGTCGCCCGAGACATCGGAGGCGACCCCACCCGCACCGTGCAAGACGCTCACCTGGGCGCAAGTGCGAGCTGCCCTCCCGGGCGCGCTGCGCAAGGTCGACCCGCGCGCCCAGTGGCGCAATCCCGTCATGTTCATCGTGTGGGTCGGCGCCGCCCTCACCACGCTGCTCGCCGTCGCCGAGCCCTTCCTGGGCGGCCCCGCCACGTCGGGTGGCAGCAGCGTCCCGTGGTCCTTCACCTGGATCATCGCGGTGTGGCTGTGGCTCACGGTCGTCTTCGCCAATCTGGCCGAGTCGATCGCCGAAGGACGCGGCAAGGCGCAGGCCGACACGCTGCGCAAGACCCGGACCAGCACCACCGCCCACCGCGTCGACGACTATGACCCGGCGAACGACGGTTCTGCGGAGGCCGCGCGCATCTCCGACGTCTCCTCCGCGGATCTCCGCCTGGGGGACATGGTCGTCGTGTCCGCCGGTGAGCTGATCCCCGGCGACGGTGACATCGTCTGGGGTATCGCGAGCGTCGACGAGTCCGCGATCACCGGCGAGTCCGCACCCGTCGTGCGCGAATCCGGGGGAGATCGGTCAGCGGTCACCGGCGGCACGCGCGTGCTCTCGGATCGCATCGTCGTGCGCATCACCTCGAAACCGGGGGAGACGTTCGTCGACCGGATGATCGCTCTCGTCGAGGGGGCCGCGCGCCAGCGCACCCCCAACGAGATCGCGTTGAACATCCTTCTCGCGTCGTTGTCGATCGTGTTCGTGGTCGTCGCACTCACACTGAACCCGATCGCCTCCTACCCGGCGAGCCCCGCGAGCATCACCGTTCTCATCGCGCTGCTCGTCTGCCTCATCCCGACCACGATCGGTGCCCTCCTGTCCGCCATCGGCATCGCCGGCATGGATCGCCTGGTGCAGCGCAACGTCCTCGCGATGTCCGGTCGCGCGGTCGAGGCCGCGGGCGACGTCACGACACTGCTGCTCGACAAGACGGGCACGATCACGTACGGAAACCGCCGTGCGAGCGCGTTCGTCCGCATCGACGGCGTCCAGGAGCGAGAGCTCATCGAGGCGGCCGCGAAGTCGTCGCTCGCCGACCCGACGCCCGAGGGCAAGTCGATCGTCGACCTGGCACGTGCCGAAGGCGTCGACGTCGAGGCGGATGCCGGCGGTGAGATCGTTCCGTTCACGGCTCAGACCCGCATGTCGGGCCTGGACCTCGACGACGGGACGCAGATCCGCAAGGGCGCGGGCAGCGCCATCACCGCGTGGCTGGAGGAGGACGGCGCGCGTCTGCCGAGCAGCGAACTCGCCGAGCTGGACGAGCACGTCCAGCACATCTCGCAGTCCGGCGGGACGCCTCTGGTCGTCGCCGTGAAGGCGGCCGACGGCCGTCGCCGGGTGCTCGGCGTCATCCACCTGAAGGACATCGTCAAGGAGGGGCTGACCGAGCGGTTCGCCGAACTCCGTGCGATGGGCATCCGCACCGTCATGGTCACCGGTGACAATCCGCTGACGGCCGCGGCGATCGCCACGGAGGCGGGAGTCGACGACTTCCTCGCCGAGGCGACGCCTGAGCAGAAGCTGGCGTACATCCGCAAGGAGCAGGACGGCGGCAACCTGGTGGCGATGACCGGCGACGGCACCAACGATGCGCCCGCGCTCGCGCAGGCCGACGTGGGCGTGGCGATGAACACCGGAACGTCGGCCGCGAAGGAAGCCGGCAACATGGTCGACCTCGATTCCGACCCGACGAAGCTCATCGACATCGTCGCGATCGGGAAGCAGCTGCTCATCACGCGCGGCGCACTGACCACGTTCTCGATCGCGAACGACATCGCGAAGTACTTCGCCATCATCCCGGCCATCTTCATGGGCGTCTTCCCGCAGCTCGCGGTGCTGAACGTCATGGGGTTGCACTCTCCGGCATCGGCGGTGCTGTCCGCGGTGATCTTCAATGCCATCGTGATCGTCTTCCTCGTGCCGCTCGCCCTGCGAGGAGTGAAGTACCGCCCCCTCAACGCCTCGAAGATCCTCGGACGCAACCTCGCCGTATACGGACTCGGCGGCATCATCACACCCTTCATCGGCATCTGGCTCATCGACCTGCTCGTGCGCCTGATCCCCGGCTTCTGATCTGACAAGGAGATCGCACACTCATGAACGCTGGAACACGCAGCGGCGGCCGCACCCTGTGGGTCGCGGTTCGCGCGATGCTCATGTTCACCGTGGTCCTCGGCATCGGCTACACCCTGCTCATCACCGGCATCGGGCAGCTCGCATTCCCCGCACAGGCGAACGGCTCAGCCCTCGTCTCGAAGGGCGGGGACGTCGTCGGATCCTCGCTGCTCGGTCAGTCGTTCACCGACGAGGAGGGCAACCCGCTTCCGGAGTACTTCCAGAGCAGGCCGTCGGCGGCCGGCGACGGCTATGACGGCACGGCGTCGTCCGGCACCAACCAGGGGCCGGAGAACGAGGACCTCGTCGCGGCGATCGCCGAACGCAAGGTGCAGATCGCCGAGTTCAACGGGGTCGACGAGTCCGCGGTGCCCGCAGACGCGGTGACCTCGTCGAGTTCCGGCCTCGACCCGCACATCAGCCCGGCCTACGCGCAGATCCAGATCGCCCGTGTCGCCGACGCGCGCGGGATGTCGGAGGACGCGGTCGCCGCGGCGGTGGAGGCCGCCACGAGCGCTCCCAACCTCGGGTACCTCGGGGAGTCGGTCGTCAACGTCGCCGAGCTCAACCTCGCACTCGACGAGTCGGCAGGCTGAGCATGACTCGGGGGCGGCTTCGCGTGCTGCTCGGCGCCGCCCCCGGCGTCGGCAAGACCTACACCATGCTCGAAGAGGGGCGCCGGCTCCTCGCTGAGGGCAAGGACGTCGTCATCGGCATCGTCGAGACGCACGGCCGTGCGGCCACCGCGACCATGACCGACGGGCTCCCGGCGATCCCTCGGATGAACGTGGGTCACCGTGGCGTCGAACTCGAGGAGATGGATCTCGCTGCGCTCTTGACCCGAGCGCCCTCCGTCGCGCTCGTCGATGAGCTCGCCCACACCAACGCACCCGGTTCCCGCAACGAGAAGCGCTGGGAGGACGTCGAGGAACTCCTCGCCGCGGGGATCGACGTGATCTCCACGCTCAACATCCAGCACATCGAATCCCTCAACGACGTGGTCGAACAGATCACCGGCGTGCCGCAACGCGAAACCGTACCCGACAACGTGCTGCGCAGCGCCGATCAGATAGAGGTCATCGACCTCGCCCCGCAGGCGCTTCGCGACCGTCTCTCCGGCGGATTCGTCTACCCGGCCGAACGCATCGACGCCGCGCTGTCGAACTACTTCCGCCTGGGCAACCTCACCGCGCTTCGCGAGCTCGCCCTCATCTGGCTGGCCGATGAGGTCGACCAGGCGCTCAAGGGGTATCGCGCTGAGCACGGCATCGACAGCACCTGGGAGGCGCGGGAGCGCGTCGTCGTCGCCCTCACCGGAGGAGCGGAGGGGGAGACCCTTCTGCGGCGCGGGTCCCGGATCGCGGCGCGGTCGGCCGGCGGCGAGCTGATGGCCGTGCACATCACCAGCCAGGACGGCCTGCGCGCGGCGAACCCGGTCGTGCTGACGGAGCAGCGCGCCCTCGTCGAGAAGCTCAACGGCACCTACCATCAGGTCGTCGGCGAGGACATCCCGACCGCCCTGGTCGAGTTCGCACGATCCGTCAACGCCACCCAACTCGTGCTCGGTGCCAGTCGGCGCGGACGCTTCACGGCGGCGTTCACCGGCCCGGGCATCGGCGCGACCGTCGTGCGCGAGTCCGGTGACATCGACGTGCACATGGTCAATCACTCCGCCGCAGGTCGTCGCTTCGCGCTGCCGCCGCTCACCGGGGCGCTGACCCGCAAGCGCCGCGTACTCGGCTTCCTCGTCGCGCTCCTCGGCGGCCCGCTGCTGACGTTCTTCCTCAGCTTCTTCCGCAGCCCCGAATCGATCACGACCGATGTGCTGAGCTACCAGCTGCTCGTCGTGATCGTCGCGCTGGTCGGCGGTATCTGGCCGGCGCTGTTCGCCGCGGTCCTGTCCGGGCTCACCCTGGATTTCCTCTTCGTCGAGCCCCTCTACACGATCCACATCCACGAGCCGCACCACCTGCTGGCGCTCGTCCTGTACGTCATCATCGCGAGCATGGTCAGCTTCATCGTCGATCGCGCCGCCCGATACACGCGCGCCGCGCGGCGGTCTGCCGCAGAGTCCGAGCTGATCCAGACGATCGCCGGCAGCGTGCTCCGCGGCGAGAACGCGATACAGGCGCTCATCGACCGCACGCGGGAGGCGTTCCACCTTGCGGGAGTCCGTCTGATGCGCGGCGACGAGGTCATCGCGCGCGCCGGGGAACCTCTGGCGGACAACCGCCACACCGACATCCGCATCGGTGACCACGCTGTGCTCGAACTCCACGGTGGCGATGTGGCAGCGTCCGAGCGTCGACTGCTGGCGGTCATGACCGCTCAGCTCGCCGCGGCGCTCGAGCACCAGCGCCTCGAGAGAACCGCGAAGGAGATCGAGCCGATCGCGGCCTCGGACCGTGTGCGCGGAGCTCTGCTCTCGGCGCTGAGCCATGACCTGCGTCGCCCGCTCGCCGCTGCTGCCGCCGCCGTCGGCGGCTTGCGCGCTGCGGGACCCGATCTGGACCGGCGCGACAAGCAGGAGCTGCTCGACACCGCGGACGAGAGCCTCACCGCGCTCGCGACGCTGGTGACGGATCTGCTCGATGTCAGCCGCCTCCAGACCGGGGTGCTCGCGATCGCCGACATCCCGACCGATCCGGCCGAGGTGATCGCCCCCGCTCTCGACGAACTCCAGCTCGGTCCCACGGACGTCACGCTCGCGCTCCATCACGGGGACGCGGTGGCGCAGGCGGATCCGGTGCTGCTGCAGCGTGTGGTCGTCAACCTGCTCACCAACGCCCACCGGCACTCCCCTCCGGACGTGCCCGTGCACGTCAGCACCAGCACCTTCGGTGATCACCTCGAGATCCGCATCATCGATCGCGGGCCCGGTGTCCCAGCAGAGAAGCGCGACGACATCTTCGTCCCGTTCCAGCGCCTCGGTGACACCGACAACTCGTCCGGTCTCGGGCTCGGCCTCGCGCTCTCCCGAGGCTTCGTCGAAGCCATGCACGGGACGCTCACCCCGGAGGACACCCCCGGCGGCGGACTGACCATGGTCATCGCGCTGCCCGCCACCATTCCCGCACCCGGCACATCGGAGGAGACCGAGTGAAGATCCTCATCGCAGACGACGACCCGCAGATCCTGCGCGCGCTCCGCATCACCCTCACGGCCAAGGGATACGACGTGGTCACGGCATCGGATGGCGCCGCCGCCATCGCTGCGGCCATCGACCACCACGCAGACCTGTTCCTCCTCGATCTGGGTATGCCGAAGCTCGACGGGATCGAGGTGATCCATGGAATTCGCGGATGGTCCGCGGCGCCGATCCTCGTCGTCTCGGGGCGGGCGGGTGCCTCCGACAAGGTCGAGGCGCTCGACGCCGGCGCCGACGACTACATCACCAAGCCTTTCGCCGTCGAGGAGCTCCTCGCCCGGATCAGAGCCCTGACCCGCCGGGTGCCCCAGGAAGAAGCACTTCCCCTCGTCCGGCTCGGCGACATCACCATCGATCTCGCCGCACGCAGCGTCTCCCGCGAGTCGTCCGACGGCAACCGGCAGATCCGGCTCACCCCGACGGAGTGGCAGATGATCGACATCCTCATCCGCAACGCCGGCAAGCTCGTCACCCGGCAGACACTCCTCACGGCCATCTGGGGCAACGAGCACATCGAGGACACCGGGTACCTGCGTCTGTACGTGTCGCAGCTCCGCAAGAAGCTTGAGGACACGCCGTCGGAGCCGGTGCACATCATCACCGAGCCCGGGATGGGGTACCGCCTGCTGGGCCTGACGGTCGACTGACTCTTGACAGGGTCTTCGCGCAGGTCTAACGTACAACCAAATGGTTGTACAAACGGAGTTGAGCGAAGCGGAGGTCGACCGTGTGTTCCACGCACTGGCGACGTCGACCCGGCGCGACATCCTGCGCCGGACGATCGAGCGGGAGCAGTCCGTCTCGACCCTCGCCACCGAATACGAGATGTCGTTCGCTGCGGTGCAGAAGCACGTCGCCGTGCTCGAGACCGCGAACCTCATCGTCAAGCGCGCCGAGGGACGCGAGCGGCTCGTCCGCGCGAACCCCGAGATGATCGCCCGCGCCAGGGCGCTCCTCGCCCGATACGAAGAGCTGTGGCGATCGCGCATCGCCCGACTCGACGACCTGCTGGCCGAGACGCCTCGGTCAGGCCCCGCCGACACCACCGGCACCACGAACCCGCAACAAGGAGACTGAAATGCCCGTCACCGATGTCACCACCGACACCGAGAACCTGACGATGACTGTTGTCGCCGACTTCGCCGCCCCCATCGAGCGGGTGTGGAGCGCGTACTCCGACCCGCGTCAGCTCGAGCGCTTCTGGGGCCCTCCCGGGTGGCCGGCCACCTTCACCGCCTGGGACCACACCGTCGGCGGCCGCGCCGTCTACTCGATGAACGGCCCGCGCGGCGAGAAGTCTTCCGGATCGTGGGAGTTCGTGTCGATCGACGAGCCTCACGGCTTCGAGGTCATCGACTCCTTCGTCGATGAAGACGGCACACCGCTCGACGGCTTCCCGGCGCAGCGCATGTCGTTCGCCTTCGAGTCCACCGCCGACGGCACACGCATGGTCACGACGAGTCACTTCGACTCGGTCGATGCGCTCGAGCAGGTCGTCGAGATGGGCCAGGTCGAGGGCCTCAAGATGGCGATGGCGCAGCTCGACGCCGTTCTGCAGGACCTCCGCGCCTACGCGCAGGGCAAGGGCACCCGTGTGGAGCTGCTCGACGACACGCACGTGCGCATCACCCGCCTCGTCGAGGGGCCGCGCGAGTTGGTCTGGCGCGCGCACTTCGAGCCCGAGCTCATCCGCCAGTGGATGCTCGGCCCCGACGGCTGGGAGATGACGGAGTGCGTCGCCGCCACCGAGGTAGGCCAGTCGTACCGGAACTCCTGGGCACCGGTGGGCGACACCGAGGGGCAGCCGTTCGGCTTCGAGGGCGAGGCGCTGCTGATCGACGCCCCGCGCCGCGCGGTCACCACCGAGCGGATGCAGGGCATGCCGACCGAGACCCTCAACGACCTGAACCTGTACGAGGAGGACGGCGCGACCCTCGTCACGCTCCTCATCGAGTACCCGGACAAGGAGACGCGCGACATGATCCTCGCCACCGGCATGGCCGACGGCATGGAGCAGTCGTTCGCCCGCCTGGAGCGCGAGCTGCTCGCCGTCTGAGCGTTCACAACTCAGGAAGAACCGGCCGGATCCGACAAGATCCGGCCGGTTTCCGCGTCGACGGGCGCGCTTTTCCTGAATTGTGCGCACCCGGCCGGCGGGCGTCGACGGACAGAACCCACCCGCGCGGGATAAAGTGGCGACACGATGAGGATCACGCGCCGCACTCTGCTCCTCGGCGCCGGAGCCGGCGTCGCCTCGGTGCTTCTCGCATCCTGCACCCCGGAACCCGCGCCGACCCCCACGCCCACCCGGACGCGCGAGCCCGAGCCGCCGCCCGGTGTCCCCGCGCCGGCCGGCAGCATCCGCAGCACCTGGACGAGTGACCCGTTCTCCCTCGGCGCCGCCAGCTTCACGCCCGTCGGCGTCCTCGCCGGCACCCGTCTCGCGCTGGCGAAGCCCGTCGACGATCGGCTGTTCTTCGCAGGCGAGGCGACCGACGAAGACGCCCCCGGAACGGTACGCGGTGCCATCGCCTCGGGCGCGCGCGCCGCAGAGGAGCTCCTGATCCCGGCGACATCGGGGGAACGCGTCGCCGTGGTCGGTGCGGGCCTCGCCGGTGCGACCGCGGCCGCCCTGCTCGCGGGCGGCGGGATGCAGGTGACGGTCTTCGAGGCGAGGGACCGCGTCGGTGGACGGGTGTCCTCCCGCGTCGACGACTCCTGGCCGGTGCCCGTGCAGCTCGGTGCCTGGCTGTTCGGCGCGGACGACGCCGAGGTGCTCGACCGGCTGAGCGGCGGAGAGGTCGGCATCGTCGATCTGGCCGGTGATCTCTGGCGCACCCCCGACGGCGACATCGACCCCGTCGACCCGGCGCCGTTCGAGGCCGCCATGGTGGCGTCGCAAGCTGCTCCGGAGGACTCGTCGGTGGCCGATGCCCTGACCGCGGCGGGCATCGACCCCGCCGATCCTGGCACCGCCGCTCTCCTCGCGCTCCTCGCCTCGCGCAGTGGTGCCGGTGCCGATGAGCTCTCCAGCTGGTTCGCCCCGCCGCTGCCCACCGGGGATCTGACCGCGGCGCGCGACGACCTCACCCCGTTCGTCGAACAGGCGCTCGACGGCGTGCGGGTGGGGCTCAACTCCCCGGTCGCCCGCCTCGCCTACGACGACACGGGCGTGAGCGTGCGCCTCGGAACGGGGGAGGCGCTGTCCTTCGACCGGGTGCTCGTGACGGTGCCGCTCGGGGTGCTGCAGGACCGCAGCATCGAGTTCGATCCCCCGCTGCCGTTCTCCAACCGAGGCGCGGTCTCCGCCCTCGGCATGGGGGCGATCGAGACCGTGTGGCTGCGATGGGACGAGCCCTTCTGGGACAACGACGAGGCGATCTGGCACGCCGTGGGCGCTGACGTCGCGATCCCGACCTGGATCAATCTGCGTGCGGCGACCGGCGAGAACGTGCTCGTCGGGATCGTCGGAGGCCCGGCCGCCGTGGAGTTCGCGGAGCTCGACGAAGACGCCGCCCTCGACGCGGCTCTCGCCTCGCTCGCGCTCTACACCTGAGCGACCTTCTCGCCGGCGGGTTCCGGCTCGGACAGCGGTGCGGCGGAGGCATCCTCCTCGCCCGCGCGCAGCCGGTGGGGCAGAGGCATCCGGCTGATCAGCACGAGCACGGTGGCGACGGCCGCGAACGAACCCAGCGCGATCGCCGAGGAGATCACGAACTCGGCCGGTCCGCTCACCTGTCGCGGGTCGAGGAAGTAGTACGGGTACCACCCGATCAGCGGTCCGCGGATCAATGTCGCGACGCCCCACACCACCGGATACGCGAGTGACACCGGGATGACCCGCCACGGCACGGTCCGGTGTCCGGGAGCCAGCGCCCAGGCCGCCACGGTCACCGCCGGAAGCCAGAAGTGCAGCACCTGATCGGACCACGGCACATCGATGCGGATCCCGCGGACGCCCGCCTGCCACACGAGGATCGCGAACACCAGCCCCGCCGTGATCGTCCAGGTCAGTACGAGGGCGAGCGCGACCGTGAGCCACCGGGGGTCCTTCGCACGGCGCAACGCGAGGATGCCGGCGACGGTGAGCAGCACCACGAACGCGATGTTCGACTGGTTGGTCAGGTACGCGAAGAAGTTCTGGCTCGCGACGGTGTTCGACGCCAACCCCCAGCTCAGCCGGTGGATGAGCGCCACGAGGCAGATGGCGGCGGCACTGAGGCGGAGCAGCCCGAAGGCGGTACGCGCCTTCACCGCTGCGTCACCCGCCATTCCTTCATCCGCTGAGTCTACGGACCGGCTCACCGGATCATCGAGAGGAGGAGCCGTCCTGCCTCCTCGCGCGGGAGCGTGGCGAACATCGGCAGCTCCAGCACGTACCGTCCGAAGAGGAAGCCGACGATCGCCACGGCCATCCGCCGTGCGTGCTCGCGCCCGAAGTCGGCCACGAGGGGTTCGAACACCGCCACCTGGATGTAGCCGCTGATCGACGCGGCGGAGTCATCCGCGGCGGCGAGACGCCGTGCGAGACCGACGAGCTGCGCACCGTGCTCCGGATGCTCCCAGACTGCGAGGATGCCGTGCGCCAGGCGCGAGAGGTCGACGGGACCGTGACCGTCTCGTCCGCGGGCGAGCGCGATCACATCATGCGGTGCTGCGCGCAGGGCGATCGCCGCGGCGACGAGGTCGTCCCGCGATCCGAAATGATAATTGACCAGGGTGTGGCTGACGCCGACTTCCGCGGCCAGTCGACGGGACGAGATGGCCGCCAGATCGCCTCGAAGAACGTGCTTCTGCGCTGCCTCGAGCAGCCGAGCCCGTGCCGTCGACGATCCGCGCGGACGGCCCGGCGATTTATTGACCATTCTCGCATCGTCGCACGCGGAGCGGGACGCTGTCTGCATGGACACGAGAACCGACACCGATACCGACACCGTCATCGTCGGAGGCGGGCCCGCCGGGCTCATGCTCGGACTGCTGCTCGCGCGTCGCGGGCTCCGGGTCACCGTGATCGAGAAGCATGCCGACTTCCTCCGCGACTTCCGGGGCGACACGATCCACCCCTCCACCCAGCAGCTGTTGGGCGAGCTCGGACTGCTCGACGACTTCCTCGCGCGCCCCCACGCCGATATGTCGGAGGTCACGCTCAGCTGGCACGGCACCGAACTGACCCTGGCCGACTTCTCGCACCTGCCGACGGCGAGGAAGGTGATGACGTTCATGCCGCAGTGGGACTTCCTCGACCTGCTGGCCTCGTCTGCGGAAGAGTTCCCGGGCTTCCGCCTGCTGCGTTCGACCCGCATCCAGGACGTCGTGCGCGAGGAGGGGCGGATCGTCGGGGTCACCGGAACCGGGCCGGACGGACCAGTCGACATCCGTGCACACCTCGTCGTCGATGCGTCGGGACGTGACTCCGAGCTCCGTGCCGCCGCCGGGCTCTCACCGGTCGGGGTGGCCGCGTCGATGGATGTCCTGTGGTTCCGGCTGCCGAAGGACGGCGACGAGATGTACCCGTTCATCCAGGCCGGCGCGGGCATGGTCATCACGATCGACCGCGGGGACTTCTTCCAGATCGCGCACGTGATCCCCGCGGGTGCCTGGACAGGCTCCGAAGACGACCTGCATCGGATGAACGAGCGTCTGCGCCGCATCTCGCCTCGCCTCGGCGCCGCGGCAACTCACCTCCGTCCGGCCGACGTGCACCTTCTGCGAGTGCGCCTGGAGCGGCTGCGTCGGTGGCACGTCGACGGGCTCCTGTGCATCGGCGACTCTGCGCACGCCATGTCTCCCGCGGGAGGCGTGGGGATCAACCTGGCCATCCAGGACGCGGTGGCCGCCGATCGCATCCTCGGGCCGGTGCTGGGTACCCGTGCGCCGCAGCGTGCGGACCTCCGCCGGGTCGAGCGTCGTCGCGTCTGGCCGGTGATCGTGACCCAGGCGATCCAGCGACGACTGCAGGGTCCTCTCCTCGCGTCGGGCGCCGCGGACGCACCTCTGCCCTTTCCGTTGCGGATGCTGCGGGATCACCCTCGCCTGTCCCGCATCACCGGGCGCTTCGTCGGGATCGGAGCGCGCCCCGAATACCTCCGGTGACCCCGGCGGTGCGCGTCAGATCAGCCGACGGAGAGCCTCTTCGAGGGAGACGCCCTGCGCGTCCGCGCGGTCGCGCAACCGGGCGTGCTCGTCCGAGGTGAGCGGGATGCGCAGTTCGATCGGGTCGTCGTCGGGTGCGTTCGTCGAGCCCGGATCGTCGAGTCCGTCGAGCAGGTCCGAGGTCTCGGCCCACAACGGCTCCGCGAGCGTGGTCGATGGCGCGGCGGCCACCGGGGCGGAGCCCGTCGCAGGAGCGGAGGCCGCCACAGGAGCGGATGCGGCCACGGCGGCACCGGCACCGGTGGCCCGCGTGAAGCCCGGTCCTCGACGCGGCTCCTCCCCGGCCTGGTACGCCTTCGCGGCCGCGTTCGCACGCTCGTCGGCTGCCTCGTTCAGAGGGTGTCCGGCGTGGCCTTTGACCCAGGAGAACTCGACGTCACGCCCACGGATCGCCTCGTCGATGCCCTCCAGCAGGTCGCGGTTGAGCACGGGCCCGCCGTCGGACTTCCGCCAGCCCTTGCGCTTCCACCCCGGCATCCACTTGGTCACGGAGTCGATCACGTAGCGGCTGTCGCATTCGATCATCAGCTTCTCGTCGGTGCCCGCCGTCGCACGCAGCAGCTCCAGCACCGCCCGCAACTCGCCCTGGTTGTTGGTGCCGTGCGGAGAGCCGCCCGCCGCCCAGTTCGCGTCGTCGATGTACCAGGCCCAGCCGTTGGGGCCGGGGTTGCCCAGGGCGGAGCCGTCTGCGGCGGCGGTGATCGTCATCCCTCCACCGTAATGCGGTCACCGGGTGCGCGATCGCCGCGCACTCGCGTCCTCCGTGCGCGCCGCCTAGGGTGGACGGATGTCTTCCGGCACCGAATGGGAATCCTTGGTCGGCACGGCCGTGGTGATCGCGATCGCGGTCCTCGCCACCGTCGCCGTTCTCGTACTGCTGCGTCTGGTGGCCGCGCTCGTGAGCCGTCGTCTGCCGTGGGTGCGTGATTTCGCGCGCAGGGTGCGCAACGCCACGACGGCCACGGCGCTGGTCGTCGCGGTGTGGATCGCGATGGCGATCACGGCGCCCGCCGAGCAGGGATGGTGGCCGGCGGTCTCGCGACTGTTCCTGATCTCCACCATCCTGTTCGGGTCGTGGTTGTTCGCCGCGGCGATCTCCTTCGGTTTCGAACGGCTCATCGAGCGCGAGGAGACCGTCCTGGTCGGTCCGGAGGCGCGACGTCGGCGCACGCAGCTGCTCGTCATCCATCGGCTCGTGCTGGTGTCGATCGCCATCCTGGCTCTGGGGACCGTGCTGTTCACCTTCCCCGAGATGCGGGCCGTGGGCACGAGCCTCCTCGCGTCGGCGGGTATCGCGAGCATCATCGCCGGCCTCGCGGCGCAGTCGATCCTCGGCAACCTCATCGCCGGGGTGCAGGTGGCCTTCACGGACGCCATCCGCGTGGGCGATGTCGTGGTGGTCGAAGGCGAGTGGGGACGGGTCGGCGAGATCAACCTGTCGTACGTGGTCGTCTACATCTGGGATGAGCGACGCCTCGTCGTGCCGTGCAGCTACTTCACCTCGACGCCGATCGAGACGTGGACACGCAGGTCGGACAAGATCCTCGGCACCGTCTACCTGGATCTGGACTGGCGCGTGCCGATGGACGCACTGCGCGCGGAGTTCACCCGCATCGTCGAAGCCTCGCCCGCCTGGGACGGGCGCTCGTCGAGCGCACTGGTGACGGACGCACAGGGCGGGTACGTCACCGTCCGGTTGGTGATGTCGGCGAAGGACTCCGACGACCAGTGGACGATCCGCTGCGAGGTGCGGGAGAAGATGATGAGCTGGTTGCAGCAGGAGTACCCGGACGCCCTCCCGCGCACCCGGGTGGAGTTCGGACCTCAGTCGGACTCGGCGTCCGCGTCGTCGACGGGCTCCTCCGCCTCGTAGTCGCCCACGGTCTCCGCCGCCGGCTCCGCGATCGGGAAGACGATCGAGCTGACCTCGGTCGTCGCCCCGAAGCCGAGGCCGAGCGAGAGGGGGTCGACGGCGGTTTCTTCACCGAGCACCTCGGCCTCGGAGCGCTTCACGGGCTCGGAGGGCAGTGCCCAGGGGCTCTGTTCTTCTTCCGGCTTCTGCTGGAACATTCCCATGGGTCCATTGTGAACCCACGCCTCGACGCGGAGGCCGGATTCACACGGAATTGATCGGACGCCGGGGCCGGTGCGCCGGGACTGGTTCGCCGGGGGTCAGCCCTTCGCGGCCGCCGCCTGCCGGACCGCCTCGACGAGCGCGCGCCAGGGTCCGTCGAGCGCGGAGTCGGGCAGCTCACGCTCGCGGCGTTCGACCGGAGTCCGGGCGCGGATGCGCCACACGAAGCGGTCGGCGCCGGTGTCGGTCGGTGCCTCCTGATCCCAGGGGCACCGGTCGATCAGGTCGATCCATTCGCCGGCGTCGTCGGGTCCTGCTTCCACCTGCCACCGGCGACGGATGCCGGCGATGCCGCCCGTGCGGACGACGGCGATCACGATCGGTGCGTCAGTCGCGGGAGGAGGCTCGCTCATCTGCATAGACTCCCACGACGGTCCACGCGCGTCGAGCCGCCGTGGCCGTGGCCTCGTCGATCGCGGTGGCCGCGGCGACCGTCGCATCGGCGAACTCGAGGAAGGACGCCGTGCTCGACAGGCCGCCGGTGAGGGCCCGATACCAGACGGTCCCCGCGCGCTCCCAGGCCTTGCCGCCGAGGTCGAGCGCGAACAGGGCGAACGCGCGGTTCGGGATGCCCGAGTTGATGTGCACCCCGCCGTTGTCCTCGGTGGTGCGCACGAAGCCGCTCATGTGATCGGGCTGCGGATCCTTGCCGAGCTCGTCGTCGTCGTAGGCGGTGCCCGGGGCGATCATCGACCGCAGGGCCGCGCCCTCGACGGCATCCGTGAAGATCTCGGCACCGATGAGCCACGTGGCGGTGTCGGCCGTCTGCCCGAGTGCATACTGCTCGGTCAGAGCACCGAAGACGTCGGCGATCGACTCGTTCAGCGCGCCCGGCTGGCCCTGGTATTCGAGGTTCGCGGTGTGCTGCACGACGCCGTGCGCGAGCTCGTGCCCGATGACCGTGAGCGAGCCGGTGAAGTGCTGGAACACCTCGCCGTCGCCGTCACCGAACACCATGCGCTCACCGTCCCAGAACGCGTTGTCGTAGTCGACGCCGTAGTGCACGGTGGCGTCCAGCGGGGCTCCGGCGTCATCGAGGGAATTGCGCCCGAAGGCGGACAGCAGCATCTCGAAGGTCGCTCCGAGGCCGTCGAAGGCTTCGTTCACCGCGGTGTCGGCCACGGGGGCGTCGTCTTCGCCGCGCACCACCGCGCCAGGGAGGCGCTGGGTGTTGCCGGCGTCGCTGATGGTGCGGTTCGGAGCATCCGACAGTTGGGCGACCAGGTCGCCGTTCTCGTCGATCGACAGGTCGATGCGGGCGCGGAACGGCGGTCGTCCGGCCGTCAGCGTCTGCCGCGCCGCAGCCGCGGCCTTCGGGAAGCGCCCCGATTCGGCCAGGCGTGCGAGCAGGTACGACGGGACGACTCCAGGACACTGTGTCGATGGTGTGCTGCTCATGGATCGACCCTACGCCGGGCGTCCGACGTCTGCGGGAACCGGCCGGGCAACCGCGCGGATTGTGAAGGAGATCTCACGGTGTGAAGGAGAGGTTCGCGCGGACTCCCCTTCGGAACGCGAGATCTCCTTCGGAACGTGAGATCTCCTTCACAACATGCGTGCCCGCCGGATACGTCTCACTCGTGCTCGATGCTCAACACAGTCGTGCGGATGCCGTCCGACTCGTACTGCACCGGCATCCCGGGGTGCGCGGACGAGAACCAGAAGATCCCGTCGGCGGTGTCGTATCGACGGCAGGTGAGCTCGCCCAGGGGGGAGGACAGCGGCACGGTCGACATGCTCGTCGTCTCGGCGTCGAACGCCGCATGGCCCTGGAGTTCGGTCCAGGTCACCCGGCTCGAGACCACGGCGTTCGGGTCGGCCGCGGCCCACCGATCGAGGGTCGCGCCCTCCTCATCCGTGTGGTGGAAGCGGTTGACGTGTTCGCCCAGCGGCCCGTCCGGGCCTTCGAGGAGAAGGCGGATGCGCTTCCCCCTGCCAGTGGCGTCTCTGATCTCTTCGGCGGTGAACGGCGTCGGCAGGAGGCCGGGGCCGAGCAGGTGCGGGTCGGGATCGGTCATGCACCCAGTCTGCGTCACCGGTGACCGGTACGTCACGGGATGGTCTCGATGTCCGTCACCCGGGGGAGATCCTTGACAGAATTGCGTTCTGTATACAGAATACGAGTGCGCCGGAAAGGCGCTCCCGACACGATCTTCCAATGATGAAAGAGGTAGCGAGATGGCACGTGCGAACGTGACGCGGTATCTGGCATTGGGTGCCGCCGGCGCTCTGGCCCTGGGGCTCGCCGCGTGCAGCGGCGGCGGAGGAGGCGGTGGCGTCGACGCCGACGGCAACGCGACGGTCATCTGGTCCACCTGGGGCACGGCGGACGAGCTGACCCGCTACGAGGAGTTCAACAAGGACTTCATGAAGCGCCACCCCGACATCACCGTCAAGCTCCAGCCCGTCGCCGGCTACGGTGACTACCACTCCAAGCTGCTCGCACAGCTCACCAGCAACACGGCTCCCGATGTCTTCTACGTCGGTGACGACATGATCGGCCAGTTCGTCGATTCCGACAGGCTGATGCCGCTCAGCGACCTGATGGAATCGGACGCGAGCAAGACCACGAAGGACGACTTCTTCCCCGGCCTCTTCGGCGCGGCGGAGGAGGACGGCGAGGTCTACGCGGCCCCGAACGACTCCAACCCCGACGTCTTCTGGTACGACAAGCAGGCGCTGGAAGCCGCCGGGATCACCGAGGACCCCGCGACGCTGGCCGAGAACGGCGAGTGGACGACCGACAAGTTCCTCGAGATGAACGCCACGCTCCACGACGCGGGGCTCACGGGGACGATGTACTGGAACTACTGGGCAACCCACTGGAGCTGGCTGTCGTCCCAGGGCCTTCCCGCGCCGTACGACGAGGCGGGAGCGTTCGTCGCGAACCAGGACGACGCCACCGTCGCTTCCGTGCAGGAGCTGGGCGACCTCTTCCAGGACGGCACCTTCGTCGTCGCCGACACGCTTCCCGACGGCGCCGGAGCCGACAGCATCTTCGTCACGCACAAGGCCGGCTTCTTCGTGCAGGGCCGCTACACGATCGGCACGGTCAAGGCCACGGGCGAAGAGGACAGCTACGACATCGTCCGCTGGCCGACGCCCGACGGTGAGGCCGCTCCCACCGGCGTCGCGACCAGTTTCCTCGCGATCAACGGCAAGACCAAGGTGAAGGACGCCGCGTTCACGTTCTGGACGGAGTTCCTCTCCGCGGAGGGGCAGACCTTCCGCCTCGAAGGGGGCGGGAACGCGGTCCCGTCGATCAAGGGTGCCGACGACGTGGTGCTCGAGGGGGACTACCCCGTGCACGCGCAGACGTTCCTCGACATGCGCGACATCGGGTTCACGAACTACCCCGCTGAGGCCAGGGTCCCGGGGCTGCCGGTCGCCATCTCCGAGGAGTTCCAGAAGCTCTACGAAGGCAAGACCGACGCGCAGGAGACGCTCGACACGATCGCCGGCGTGGTCGAGGATCGGTCGGAGAAGTAGGAGTGACCACGCTCACCGAGAACGGACGGATGCCGCAGGCCACCCCTGCGGCATCCGTCCCGCCCCTGCGTCGGGAGGCCGCCTGGCGTCGGCGGGATCGGGCCTGGGGCTACGTCTTCGTCGCTCCGCAGCTGCTCGGCATGGCGCTGTTCGTCGTGCTGCCGTTCGCCGCCAGCCTGGTGCTGGCCTTCGCCGAGTGGGACGGCCTGGGCGAGCTCACCTGGGTGGGGCTGGCGAACTTCGCCGATCAGCTGCAGGATCCGCTGCTCGCCCGTGCGATCATCAACACCCTGCTGATCGCGATCATCACCGTGCCGATCGGCCTCACGCTCGCGGTCATCGTCGCCGTCGCACTCGAGAAGCTCAAGACCCGCACGCTCTACCTGATCCTGTTCTTCGCCCCGGTGGTCACCTCGACCGTCGCCGTCGCCATGATCTGGCAGCAGATGTTCCGTGCGGACGGCCTGCTCTCGACCACGATCTCGAAGGTGTTCGGGATCACGCCCCCGGATTGGCTGCAGGATCCCAAGCTCGCGCTCCTCGCCGTCTGCATCGTGACGATCTGGTCGTCGATGGGCCTGAACGTCGTGATCTTCCTGGCCGGTCTGCAGAACATCTCGCCGTCGGTGATCGAGGCCGCCCGCATCGACGGCGCCGGTGCCGTGCGCCTGTTCACGAGCATCCGGCTCCCGCTGCTCTCGCCGATCGTGTTCTTCTCCTCGGTGATCGCGTTCATCTCGTCGCTGCAGACCTTCGACACGGTCTACGTGCTGGTCTCCGGCGGCGGACCCGACAACGCGACCCGCACCATCGTCTACCACATCTTCGACCTCGGCTTCGGGCGATTCGAGTTCGGGCTGTCCAGTGCGGCGAGCATCATCCTGCTCGTGCTCACCCTCGTCATCACGGCGATCCAGTTCGGTGCGCAGAAGAAGTTCGTCCACTACGAGGATGACCCGGCATGACCCTCCAGACCACACCCCTCAGCGACCCCGCCGCCCCCGCGACCGATTCGACCGTCGCCCTCACCGCTCCCGGATACCGTCAGCGGGGCCGAGGGGGACCAGGGGCCGGACGCGCCCGCCGACGTCTCGGCTCCACCGTGCTGCACGTGCTCCTCGTGGTCGGCGGCATCTCGATGGTGTTCCCGTTCATCTGGATGCTGCTGACGTCGTTCAAGACCCTCCCGCAGCTGTTGAAGAACCCGCTGGAGTTCCTGCCGAACCCTTGGACCGTCGACAACTACGTGAACGCGTGGAACGCCGTTCCGTTCGGGCAGGCCTACCTGAACAGTGCGTACATCGCCGTGCTGGTGGTGGTCGGCACCCTGATCACCGCGTCGATGGCCGGGTACGCGTTCGCCCGTATCCGGTTCCGGGGCAGCAAGGTGATCTTCATCGTGTTCCTCGCGACGCAGATGATCCCGGCGCAGGTCACCCTCATCCCCTTCTACCTCCTGATGTCGCAGCTCGGCTGGGTGGATTCGCATCTCGCACTGATCGTGCCCGGGATGATCGCGAACCCCTTCGCCGTGTTCCTGATGCGGCAGTTCGTCCTCGCTCTGCCGCGCGAGCTGGAGGAGGCCGCGCTGGTGGACGGCGCCGGGCGCTGGCGCATCTTCTGGAGCATCGTGCTGCCGAACCTGAAGCCCGGCCTCGCTGCGCTCAGCATCATCACCGCCCTCAGCGTCTGGAACGCGTTCCTGTTCCCGTTGGTGCTGTTGAACACGCCGGACCTGTTCACGGTCCCGCTGCTGCTGACCTCGTTCCAGGGGCAGTTCGGCTCCATCAACTACGGGCTCGTGATGGCGGCGTCCGCGATCGCGACCGTGCCGATGCTCATCGTTTTCGTGATCGGCCAGCGCAAGATCCTCAACAGCATGGCCGCATCGGGACTCGGGGGCCGATGATGGCGGATCTCGCCGCCCTCGCCGGGCGTCACCTCGACCTGGTGTCCGCTCCCTTCACGCTCCCGCGCTCGCGCGTGCTCGTGTTCCGTTCCGACGACGGCGAGGGCGTGCGCGTGCACACCTCGGAGTACGAGCGGCGGCTGTCGGAGTGCCGGGTGCTCGATGCGCTGATCGTGATCGGTGCCGGGGGCGAGGTGCTCCCGGTGACCGACGTGCATCCCGCGCGGGTGAGTCTCGGCGGCGGCGCGGTGACCCTGACCTTCGCCGATCCCTCCACGCTCAGCCTCGGCGGCGCTTCGGGATCGCGGGTGCGGCTCCGGCGTCCGGACGGCGGCGTCGAGGAGCATCCGCTCGATCGAGGGCTCGGGCTGCACGTCGCCGCTGATCGCACCGTCGCGGTCGTGCACGGCGACCACTCGGCTGCCCTGGCCGCGACCGAGGCGATCTGGACCGAGTGGTTCGCGAAGTGCCCGCGCGTGCGCGACGATCTGCAGGAGATGGCCGCCTTCTGTTGGTGGGTGCTCGGGGCGAACATCGTCGAGCTGCCGTCGCTGGGCGATGCCAGGGCCATCGTGCCGTCGAAGATCGGCTACGTCGGTCTCTGGCAGTGGGATGCGTACTTCATCGCGGTCGGTCTGCGCCACGGCGACCCCGAGCTCGCTCGCGAGCAGCTCGACATCGCCTTCCGGTTCCCACAGCCCGACGGGCAGCTGCCCGACGTCGTGCACGAGCTCGGGGTGCTGGCGACCAGCGACGATCTGCCCGAGAGCGACCGCGCCAACCTGCGCCGTGCCGGGTCGCAGATCGCCGACCCGAGCGCACCCGTGCCGCTGACGAAGCCTCCGCTCGCCGCCTGGGCGCTGCGCAAGGTGCTCGACGTCGAGGATGCGCCCGACTACGCGCGCCGGCAACTGACCCGGATCGTCCGCTCGCAGGACTGGTGGTTCGCCGGCAGCGACCTCGATCACGACGGGATGCCGGAGTATGGGCACCCCTACTCCTCCGGCCTCGATGACAGCCCGATCTTCGATGGCCCCCTGCCGACCGCCGCACCCGACCTCGGGGCGTATCTGGTGCGACAGGATCGCGAGATCGCCGACCTCCTGCGCCGGTACGAGCCCGGGGCCGACGTGTCGCGCTTCGAGCAGCGGGCCGAGACCTCACAGGAGCTGCTGCTGCGCATGTGGGATCCCGAGCGGGGACGCTTCCTCGCATTCGGCGGTGGGGAGCCGCAGCTCAGCGACACGGTCGTGGGGTTGATGCCGCTGCTCACGGGCACGTTGCCGCCTCCCGTCGCCGAGGCGCTGCGGGCGGCCGTCGACGACCCCGAACGCTTCGCTCTGCCGTGGGGGCTGCCCACGGTCGCGGCCTCCGACCCCGACTACTCGGACGAGCGCATGTGGCGCGGACCGGTCTGGGTGAACACGAGCATGCTCGTCGCCGACGGGCTGGAGGCTTCGGGGTACCCCGAACGCGCGCGCGAACTGCGGGAGCAGACCGTGGCGCTGGTGATCCACGGCGGGGGCCCGCACGAGTACTTCAATCCGCACTCGGGTAAGAAGGCCCGCACGGCCACGACCGCCTTCGGCTGGTCGGCCGCGCTGTTCGTCGACCTCGCGGTGCGGCTCTCGCGGTGAGCACGCGCAGCATCCGTTCCGGTCGCACTTTCTCCCGCTATTCGGCCCTTTTGCCGGCAGAAAGTGCGACCGGAGCGGCGTCAGGCGGTGAAGTACGAGCTCGTGGCGTTGTCGAGGATGCGCTGCATGCCGTGCATCCAGTTGAGCTTGAGGGCGTCGACGGCGCCGGGGATGTCGCCGTCGGCGAGGTGGCGGGCGATCTCGGCGTGCTCGGCGGCGACGCGTTCGACCTTGACGTCTTCGGGGACCAGCAGGGACTCGTAGCGGTGGAACGAACTGCGCACGTTGTCGATCACGGCCAGGAGCCGGGTGTTCGGGCAGGCGGACAGCATCACGCTGTGCCACTCGTCGTCCTTGGTGATGACCAGCTGGTGCTCCACGAGCTCGTCGGCGAAGGCTTCGGCCATCTCCTTGAGTCTTATCCCGATCACGCGCAGTTCCTCGGGCGGGCTCAGCTCGAGCGCCAGGCTCTCGAGTGCAGCCATGACCGGCGCGAGGTCGCGGAACTCGGACGCGCTGAGCGGGACGAAGCGGAAGCCCTTGCCGTTCTCGCTCTCGATCTGGCCCTCGGACTCGAGGGCGATGAGCGCTTCACGCAGGGGGGTGCGGCTCACGCCGAGTTCGGTGGCGAGCTGGACCTCGTTGATGCCTTCGCCGGGCTGCACGAGTCCGGCGCGCATACGGGTCAGCAACTCCTGCCGAACCTGCGAGCGCAGGTTCTTGCGTTCGATCGCCATGCGTCCCCTCTTCTGCCGCCTGCCCGTCAGCCTATGGGTTGACGGGCCTCGGGCGACGTCCTAGTGTGTTGTATACAGAATACAGCTGATCGCGGATTCGCACCAGTGCACCGCCGGATCAGCCGGTCATGACTCAGAGAGGAGGCTTCGTGCCCGCACCCGGTGGCGACCAGCCCGCCCGACGCGTCCGCCTCGACGCCCTCGCGTACGGCGGCGACTACAACCCCGACCAGTGGTCGGAAGAGACGTGGCACGAAGACATCCGCCTCATGCGCGAGGCCGGCGTGAACATGGTGAGCCTGCCGATCTTCAGCTGGCCTCAGCTCGAACCCGAGCCCGGCGTCTACGACTGGGCGTGGCTCGACCGCATCCTCGACCTGCTGTGGGACGCCGGCATCGCGATCGACCTCGCCACCGCCACCGCGACCCCGCCGTCCTGGCTGCTGCGGGCACACCCCGAGATGGTGCCGTGGGATTCCGACGGGCACCGGCTCGAGTTCGGCTCCCGTCAGACCTACTGCCCCTCGTCGCCGCTCTGGCGTGAGAACGTCGCCCGCATGGCCCGCGCGATGGCGGAGCGCTACGGGGAGCACCCCGGCCTCGCGATGTGGCACATCTCGAACGAGTACGGCGATCACACCTCACGCTGCTGGTGCCCCGAGTCGGCCAGGCATTTCCGCCGCTGGCTGCAGGATCGCTATGGAGACCTCGACGGGCTGAACGAGGCCTGGGGCGTGAACGTCTGGGGTCAGCGCTACACCTCCTGGGAGCACATCGAGACGCCGAAGAAGGCGCCGGGCCCGATCAACCCGACCCAGCTGTTGGACTTCGAGCGGTTCTCGTCCGACGCCCTGCGGGAGCTGTTCCAGGTGGAGATCGACGTGCTGCGGGAGGTCACGCCCGACATCGCGGTCACCACGAACTTCATGAGCATGTTCCGCGACCTGGACTACTGGGACTTCGCCGCGATCGAAGATGTCGTGACCGACGACGCCTACCCGGAACCCGCCGACCCGACCTCGCATGTCGGAGCCGCCCTCAACTACGGCCTCATGCGCTCGCTCAAGGGCGGACAGCCCTGGCTGCTGCTGGAATCCTCGGCGAGCGCGACCAGCTGGCGCGACGTGAACGTGCCCAAGGCGCCGGGCAAGATCCGCATCGAGAGTCTGCAGGCGGTCGCCCACGGCTCGGACGCCGTGATGTTCTTCCAGTGGCGCCAGGCCAAGTACGGCCAGGAGAAGTTCCACTCCTCGATGCTCGGTCACCGGGGGGAGCGCTCGCGCAGCTTCCGGGAGACCAAGGAGCTGGGCAACGAGCTGAAGAGGCTCGAGCAGGTGCGCGGCACCCGGGTGCGCTCGCGCGTGGCGCTGGTCGTGGACTGGGACTCGTGGTGGGGGACCAGCGCCGTGGAGTCGCTGCCCTCGCAGAGACTGCAGTGGGCGCAGCAGGCCCGGGCCTGGCACCGCGCGCTGTACACCCTCGGCCAGCCGGTGGATGCGGTTCGCGCCACGGGGCCGTTCGACGCGTACGACGTGGTCGTGGTGCCGAACCTCTACATCGTCGAACAGCCGCAGGCCGACGCGTTGCGCTCCTTCGTGGAGCGCGGAGGACACCTCGTCGTCGGACCGTTCTCGGGAGTGGTGGATGCGACCGAGAAGGTGCACGATGGCGGAGCACCCGGGCCGCTGCGCGATCTTCTGGGCATCGAGGTCGACGAGCAGTGGCCGATCGCCGACGGGCTGACCGAGAGCATCGACTACGCCGGCGAGATCCTGATGGTGCAGTCGTGGAGCGAGTGGCTCGAAACGGATGACGACGTCGAGGTGCGCGGGATCTATGCGAGCGGTGAACTCGACGGTCTGCCCGCCGTGACCCGTCGCGCCGCCGGGGAGGGGATGGCCTGGTACGTCAGCGCGATGTTCGACGCCGCAGATCTGCTCCCGGTGTTCCGCGACGTGCTGCGCACGGCCGGCGTCCCCGCCAGGGAGCACACCGATGTCGAGGTCGAAGCGGTCACCCGTGCCGACGACACCACCGACTACACCTTCTACCTCAACCACGGACGCTCACCCGTGACGTTCGAGATCCCGACCCCGGGAGTCGACCTGCTCACCGGTCTGCGCCATACGGACCGACTGGAGCTCGATCGGTACGGCGTCGCCGTGCTCGCCGCGCCCCGCGCCGAATCCATCCCCTTTGCCACCCTGATCCCTGTGAAGGAGGACGCATGACCGCCCCGTTCGTGCATCCGTACATCCCCAACACCGCGCCCGAGTCCCGTGCGGCGATGCTCGCCGCCGTGGGCGCCGCGTCGGTCGACGAGTTCTACGCCGACATCCCGGCCGGTCTCCGGCTCGGGCGGCCGCTCGATCTGCCCGCCCCGTTCGTCGCGGAACAGGACCTGGCCCGCCACGTGCGCGCACTGCTCGCGAGGAACCGCTCGACGCAGGAGCGGCTGAGCTTCCTCGGTGCCGGCACCTACCACCACTACGTACCGGCGGTCGTCGATGAGGTGATCGGACGCAGCGAGTTCCTGACCGCCTACGCCGGCGAGCCCTATGAGGACCACGGCCGCTTCCAGGCGCTGTTCCAGTACCAGTCGCTGATGGCCGAGCTGCTCGAGATGGACGTCGTGAACGTGCCGACCTACGACGGCTACCAGGCGACCGCGACCGGCCTCACCATGTCGGGGCGCCTCACCAGCCGCGGACGGGTGCTGGTCGTGAGCGATGTGCTCCCTGCGAAGCTCGCGAAGGTGCACGACTACGTCCGCGCCCACCTCACGCTCGAGCACCTGCCGACCGTCGGCGGCACCGCCGACGTCGATGCGATCCGCGCCGCGCTGGGCGATGACGTGGCCGCGGTCTGGGTCGAGACCCCCAGCGCCACCGGCGCCGTGGAAGCCGCGCTGCAGGACATCGCGGATGCCGCGCACGCGGTGGGCGCCGTGCTCGTGGTCGGCACCGACCCCATCGGCTACGGCGTCCTCACCCCGCCCGCCGTCTCGGGAGCGGACATCGTCACCGGCGACATCCAGTCCCTCGGCCTGCACCAGTGGTTCGGCGGCGCCCACGGCGGGTTCATCGCCGTCCACGACGACCCGCGGTTCGTGATGGAGATGCCGTCGCGACTGTTCGGGCTCGCGACCACCGACGTTCCCGGCGAGTACGGCTTCGGCGACGTCGCGTACGACCGCACCTCGTTCGCGCATCGCGAGGAGGGGAAGGAATGGGTCGGCACGGCCGCCGCCCTCTGGGGCATCGCCGCCGGGGTCTACCTGGCGCTGATGGGTCCCGCCGGCATGGCGGAGCTCGGCGAGGTGCTGCTCGCCCGCACCCGATACGCCCAGCAGGCGCTCGCCGCGGTTCCTGGCGTCTCGCTCGACGACGACGCCGTGCACCTCCGCGAATTCACCGTGACGTTCAGCGAGGTCACGGCGGACGCGGTCGTCGCGACGCTCCGCGCCCGCGGCATCGAACCCGGCGTGGTCGTGGGCGAGCACCGCCTGCTCGTCTGCGTCACCGAACTCACCTCCCAGGCCGACATCGACACCCTGGCGGGTGCGCTCGCCGACGTCACGGCCTCCGATCTCGCTGCGAAGGAGCAGAACCGATGAGCCTCCCCGTCGCCCCCAAGCCCGCGCTGCGCCGCTTCCAACAGGCTCGCTGGGACGAGCCGATCATCTTCGAACTGACCACTCCCGGCGAACGGGGTGTGCTGGTCTCACAGGTGGAGCCCGGCGTGCGCGCGGCGGTGGGGGATGTGGTCGCCGCGCTGCCGTCCTCCCTGCGTCGGGCCGCGAAGCCGAAGCTCCCCGAGATGGGCCAGATGCGTGTGCTCAAGCACTACCTGCGCCTGTCGCAGGAGAACCTCGGCGCCGACTTCAACGTCGACATCGGCCAGGGGACGTGCACCATGAAGTACGCGCCGAAGATCAACGATCAACTTGCGAACACGCCGCAGCTCACCGCGATGCACCCTCATCAGGACCCGGCAGACGCGCAGGGCGTGCTCGAGATCGTCTGGCAGCTGGAGCGGATGCTCGCCGAGATCTCCGGCATGGACGAGGTCTCCCTCCACACGCAGGGCGGATCGGCGGCGATCTGGGCGAACATCGCGATGATCCGCGCCTTCCACGAGGCGAACGGAGAGGGCGAGCAGCGCCGCGAAGTCATCACCACGATCTTCAGCCACCCCTCGAACGCGGCGGCCGCGAAGGCCGCCGGGTACGAGGTCATCACCGTGTACCCCGACGCCGAGGGATACCCCTCGCTCGATGCGCTGAAGGCAGCGCTCTCGCCGCGCACCGCGGCCATCATGGTCACCAACCCCGAAGACACCGGCATCTACAACCCGGCGATCCGCGAGTGGGTGGACGCCGCGCACGCCGTGGGCGCCCTCGCCTCTTACGACCAGGCCAACGCCAACGGGATCCTCGGCATCACGCGTGCCCGCGACGCCGGGTTCGACGTGTGCCATTTCAATCTGCACAAGACGTTCGGCACTCCGCACGGCAGCGGGGGCCCCGGCTCGGGCGCGAACGCCGTGAGCGCGGCGCTCGCCCCGTTCCTGCCGGGACCGCGGGTGGTGCGTGCGGATGACGGGACGTTCGCGGTGGCCGAGGCGGGCGAGCTGTCGATCGGCGCGGTCGGGCCCTTCTTCGGGGTGATCCCCGCGCTCGTGAAGGCCTACTCGTGGATCATGGCGCTCGGAGCCGAGGGCCTGCTGGCCGCCGCCGAGACCGCCGTGCTGAACAACAACTACCTGATGGCGAAGGTGCTCGCGATCCCCGGAGCCTCCGCGCCCTACGCGACCGGGCGTCGGCGGATCGAGCAGGTGCGCTACTCGTGGGAGGAGCTCTCCCGGGAGACCGGGATCTCATCCGAGGAGATCGGTGTGCGCATGACCGACTTCGGCATGCACTACTGGACCAGCCACCACCCCTACGTGGTGCCCCAGCCGTTCACGCTCGAACCTACCGAGTCGTACTCCCTCGCCGAGCTCGACGAGTATGCGGCGACCCTCGCCGAAGTCGCACGCGAGGCACGGGAGACCCCCGAGGTGGTGCGCACCGCCCCGCACAACCAGACCGTGCACCACACGCACCACGACGATCTGGACGACCCCGACCGCTGGGCGGTCACGTGGCGCGCGTATCAGCGGAAGTACTTCCCCGCGGAGTCCGACGCGTCGTGATCGGACTCGTCGTCAATCCTGTCGCCGGAGTCGGTGGGCCCGCGGGCCTCGCCGGCTCCGACGGTGCGGACGTGCAGCACCTCGCCCTCGCGCGCGGTGCCCGCTCCCGCGTGCAGGAGCGGGCGGCCCTGGCTCTGACGGAACTCGCCGCACGGCATCCAGGACTCGTGGTCGCGACCGCAGACGGAGCGATGGGAGCCGATGCCGTCCGTGCGGCGGGGCTCGTGCCCCGGGTGGTGTGGACTCCCGGTCGCGCGACAGCCGGTGCCGACACGACCGCCGCTGCCGACACGACCGCCGCGGTGGGCGCGCTCGCCGCCGCCGGTGCTGACCTGATCCTCGTGGTCGGTGGGGACGGGACCCTGCGGGACGCGTGCGCCGGGCTCGATGCGGCCGCCTCCTTCGACCCGATGCAGGACGACACGCCAGATGCAGGACGATCCGCCGGTGAAGGCTCCGACATCTGGCGTGTCGTCCTGCAAGTG
>NZ_SJYZ01000016.1:0-43920 GCF_004337555.1 Microbacterium sp. PI-1
CTCAGGGCGGGTCCGGAGGCGCGTTTTCGCACTTCGACGCGGCCCGGAAGCTCACACGCTTGACTTTTGGATCCAGTATCCATTCAATGGAGACAGAGAGGCGAGGAGGCCGACATGCACATCGGATACGCCGCGATGCTCGAGCAGGTCGAGCCGACCGCCGTGATCGAGAACTGCGTCCTCGCCGAGGCGCACGGGTTCCGCGGGATCATGGCGACCGACCACTTCCAGCCCTGGTTGCCTCGCCATCGCAACGCCGCGCACGTGTGGACGATGCTCGGCGCGATCGGCGCCCACACCACCGGTGACCTCGGTCCCGGTGTCACGACCCCTGGTTTCCGCACGCACCCCGCGGTCGTCGCGCAGGCCGCGGCGACCCTTGCGGCGCTCTACCCCGGTCGCGCCTGGCTCGGCGTCGGTTCGGGGGAGGCGCTGAACGAGCACATCGTCGGCGGCTACTGGCCTGAGCCCGCCGAGCGGATCGACCGCATGTTCGAGGCCGTCGACCTGATCCGCAAACTCTTCACCGCCTCCCTCGCCGGGCGGGACGCGCGCCATCGGGGTGAGCACTTCCGGATGGAGACCACCCGACTGTGGACGATGCCGCCCACCGCGCCGCCGGTCTACATCGCCACCGCGGGGCCCGCCACCGCACGTCGTGCCGGCCGCAATGCCGATGGGCTGATCACGACTTCCGCCGAGGTCGAACGTCTCGAACCCCTGCTCGCGCGGTTCGCCGAGGGTGCACGGGAGGCGGGCCACGATCCCGACGGTCTCCCGAAGGTGCTCCAGCTCCGCCTCTCCTGGGCGCCGACCGAGGAGCAGGCGCTCGCGAACGCGCTGTCGGAGTGGCCGATCGCGGGTCTCCGGATGCGCCGGGGCGACGTGCGCTCGCCGTATGACTTCGAACAGCTGGTGCGCGGGGTGACGGCGGAGGACCTGCGCGCGTCGATGCTGATCTCCGCGGACCCCGACGTGCATCGGGCGCAGATCCAGCGCTACGCCGACCTCGGTTTCACGCGCATCTACCTGCACAACGTCGGCCCCGACCAGAGGTCGTTCCTCGAGGTGTTCGGTCGAGACGTCCTTCCGAAGGTGCACGCATGAGCGCCCCCGCGATCACCGTCTTCGCCCTCACCGGCATGGGCGAGGTGCAGCCCGGTGACGACCTCGTGGCCTTGATCCTCGACACCGGCGTCGAGCTCGCGCACGGCGACATCCTCGTGGTCACCTCCAAGATCGTGTCCAAGGCCGAGGGCCGCTACGTGCAGGCCGCCGACCGCGAGGAGGCGATCACCGCCGAGACCGTGCGCCTCGTCGCCTCCCGCACCGCCGACGGCCACACCATGCGCATCGTCGAGAACCGCCTGGGGATGGTCGCCGCGGCCGCCGGTGTCGATGCCAGCAACACTCCCGACGGCTGGGTACTGCTGCTCCCCGAAGACCCCGACCGTTCGGCGCGGACGCTCGCCGCGGGCCTGCGTGCGGCCACGGGGGCGGAGGTGGGGGTGATCCTGAGCGACACCCTCGGGCGTCCCTGGCGAGAGGGACAGACCGACGTCGCGATCGGTGGCGGAGGCGTGCGGATGATCGCCGACCTCCGCGGCACGACCGATCAGGCGGGCAAGGTGCTCAGTGTCACGACCCCGTGCCTCGCCGACGAGCTGGCTGCGGCTTCCGACCTCGTCAAGGGCAAGGCGAGCGGCAACCCGGTCGCCGTGGTGCGCGGACGCCCCGATCTCGTCGGTCCCCTCACCCTGCCCGGTGCGTCGAGCATCGTGCGCCCCTCGGAGCGCGACCTCTTCTGGCTGGGCGCCGCCGAAGCACTCGACCAGGGGTACCGCGACGGCTACGCCGCCGCCCTGGCCGCCGTCCACGCACACGAACCGCACGAACACGAACCGCACGAACACGAACAGAAGGATGCGACATGACACTGACCCTCGGATACAAGGCCAGCGCGGAGCAGTTCGACCCCCGTGAGCTCGTCGAGATCTCGGTGGCGGCGGAGGCGCACGGCATGCAGTCCGTGTTCGCCAGCGACCACTTCCAGCCCTGGCGACACACCGGCGGGCACGCCCCGTTCTCCCTGACCTGGATGGCGGCGGTCGGCGAGCGCACGTCGAGCATCCGCATCGGCACCTCGGTGCTGACTCCGACCTTCCGCTACAACCCAGCCGTGCTCGCGCAGGCGTTCGCGAGCCTGGGCTGCCTGTACCAGGACCGGATCATCCTCGGGGTCGGCTCCGGTGAGGCGCTGAACGAGATCGCGACGGGGTTCCGCGGCGCGGGGGAGCAGGAGTGGCCCGAGTTCAAGGAGCGCTATGCACGACTGCGGGAGTCGGTGCGCCTGATGCGGGCGCTCTGGTCCGGGGACCGGGTGAACTTCGACGGCGAGTACTACTCGACGCACGACGCCTCGATCTACGACCGGCCCGAGGGCGGTATCCCGATCTACATCGCCGCGGGCGGGCCGATGGTCGCGCGCTACGCCGGGCGTGCGGGCGACGGCTTCATCTGCACCTCGGGCAAGGGACGCGAGCTCTACGTGGACCAGCTGCTCCCGGCGGTGGCGGAAGGGCTCGAGCAGGCCGAGCGCTCGAGCGACACGTATGACCGGATGATCGAGATCAAGCTGTCCTATGAGGAGACGCGCGACGCGGCACTGGAGAACACCCGCTTCTGGTCGCCGCTGTCGCTCTCGAAGGAGCAGAAGCACGACATCACCGATCCGGTCGAGATGGAGAAGGCCGCCGACGCGCTGCCGCTGGAGACGATCGCGAAGCGCTGGATCGTCGGGAACGACCCGGATGCGGTGGCCGCCGAGATCCAGCAGTACATCGACTGGGGCTTCAACCACCTGGTCTTCCATGCGCCGGGTCATGACCAGCGGCGTTTCCTGCAGCTCTTCGAGCGCGACATCGCGCCCCGACTGCGCGGCTGAGGACGCCGACATGCTCCGCGGTGGTGGTGTCGGGTCCTCGGTGCCGGGGGCACCCGTGCGTGAGTGGGTGGTCGTGATCCCGGTCAAGCGGGCCGAGATCGGGAAGTCGCGCCTGCGACTGCCGGGGGTCGAGCGCGAGCCGCTCGCTCGGGCGATCGCACTGGACACCGTCGAGGCCGCCGCGGCCTGTGAGCGGGTCGCCGAGGTCATCGTCGTGACGAGCGACGAGATCACCGCCACCGCGCTCCGCGTGCTGCCCCGCGTGCGGGTCGTGCGGGACCGAGGAGAGGGGTTGGGCGCGGCGATCGCGCTCGGTGTGAGCGCGGCACCGGATGCTCGTCCGCGGGCCGTGATGCTCGGTGACCTCCCGGCGCTGCGCCCAGATGAACTGGCCAGGGCACTCGCCTTCGCGTCCTCGCATCCTCGGGCGTTCGTTCCGGATGCGGAGGGGACGGGCACCGTGCTCGCGACCGCCCGGGCGGGCTTCGAGCTGCGCCCGTGTTTCGGCGATCGCTCGGCCGTCGCCCATCACGAGGCCGGCTTCGCGGAGGTCGGGTTCCCGGTGCTGAGCGGACTGAGGCGTGACCTCGATCATGCCGAGCACCTCCGTGCGGCACGCCGCGCCGGTCTCGGGCCGCGGACCGCGGCGCTCGTGGATCGGCCCCTGGTGCTGGCGTCATGAAAGTCCCCGCGGTACCACGCGTCGTGGTCCTCGCCGGCGGTGTCGGCGGATCGAAGTTCGTCGTCGGCGTGCGAGAGGCTGCGCGCCGACGTTGGCCCGACGGGGAAGGCGGCACCCGCGCCCGGATCACGGTGATCATCAACACCGGTGACGATCTGTGGCTCAGCGGTCTGCGCCTGCAGCCGGACGTCGACTCGATGATCTATGCCCTCGCCGGGGTGAACGATACCGGGCGGGGGTGGGGCCGAGCCGGAGAGAGCGAGCGAGTGGCAGCGGAACTGGGAGCCTGGGGGGTCGGCTGGCCGTGGTTCACGCTGGGGGATCTCGACCTCGGAGCGCATGTCGCGCGCACGGGGTGGCTTCGTGACGGTGCGACGGTCGCCGAGGTCGTGGGTCGCCTCGCCGGGCGCTGGCCGCTCGGTGTCCGGTTGCTCCCGATGACGGACTCCGAGGTCGACACGCACGTGACGACCGACCAGGGGCGCATGCACTTCCAGGAATGGTGGACGCGGCATCGGGCGGGTCTCCCGGCGCAGGGCTTCGACTGGCCGGGCATCGGGCGGTCCGCGCCCGCGCCTGGGGTGCGGGAGGCTCTGGCGGAGGCGGACGCCGTGCTCTTCGCGCCCTCGAACCCCGTGGTCTCGCTCGGCCCGATCCTCACCGTCCCCGGGATCGCCGAGGCGGTGCGTTCCTCTCCCGGAGCGGTCGTCGGGGTTTCCCCGATCATCGCCGGCGCTCCGGTGCGGGGGATGGCTGATGCGTGTCTCGCCGCGGTCGGAATCCCCGCTGCCGCCGATGCGGTCGGGCGCCACTACGGTGCGCGGACATCCGGGGGTCTGCTCGATGCGTGGGTGATCGCCGAAGAGGATGCCGCGCTCGCCGCCGCGCTCGAGGCCGAGGGGCTTTCCGCCCCGGTTCGTCCGCTCTGGATGCGCGACCGCGACACCGCCGCCGCGCTCGCCGGAGCCGTGCTCGAACTCCTCGACACAGAAATACCGTGGCGCGGCTGACGTGCGTGTGAGCGGCAGCAGTTCTGGTCCGCACTACTACGGCTCTGTCAAGGGGAACGAGACGTCGGTCGCCTGCGACCGACCGTAATGTCAAACTCAACGAGCGCCTTGTCTCAACCAGGCGCTCGTTGGTGACGCGGGTGCTTGAATGGGACGTCAAGAGGTGACGCTGGTCGCCCGTTCGAAAGCTCACGACGAACGCGGAGGAAGGCGTTGATAGAGATCCAAGCTGTTGGTGGAGGTCGCATCGCTCGCGACTTCATCCCGGTGTCCCACAGCCATTTGGGGATGCTCCGGCTGTTCCTCCCCATGCGTGACGCTCAGGACAACTCCGTTCGCTGGTCTCAACTGCGAGAACCTGACTACGAGGATCGATCTTCTGGTTGGGAAGAGTTCCGAACCAACGACGTCAGCGTCGAAGAGGTTTCAGGTGACCTGAGCTCAGCGATGGGGGTGCTGGACGAACAGACCGCCACTGCCCTTTCAGACCATCTTGCCGGCCTTCAGCTCACGGCACTCGAGTGGGTTGGTTATCGAGGTGCACCTTCGGGCGATCGCACCGTGACGGTGATGGGCGAGCTGTACGACACAAAGTCCTTCACGAGCTCGGACATCGTCGCAGGAAACCGCATCCCTGGGTTCGTCTGGGACGAGAACGCGACCTTCGCGTGGGGCTCGCGGTTGTATCCTGACTCGATCGTCATCGCCGCGTCGCCGACAACTCTTCGGGCACTCCACAGTGATCCCAATCTGGATGTTGTCTCGATCCGCGCTGAGGATGTTGTTCCCTTCAGCTTCGGAGACTAAGGCGTGTCTGACAATGCACGGGTCCATGCGATGACGGTGTTGAGGGTGACGGCGGCGCGGTGGTTGAGGGTGTGCTTATCGTCTTGGGTCGCGAGGCCTCACCACTGCTTCAGGCGGGTGTCGTTGCGCTTGATCATGTTGCGCTTCTTGTCGTCGACGACGTCGAACCCGACGGGGCTGCCGCCGCGTAGTCCTGCGCACGCAGAGGGGTGAGCCGCGGCTTAGACGTTCGGCGAGAGATCTGGACGAAAGTCGCCAATATATCGGCGTAATGAGACGTGCCCTCGACCCGTCTCATCAGTGGGAGCAATGCTCGGCCGATCACGGTGCGAGCTCATCGGGCGGAGGGGCCTCATGAACGGACGAAACGGAGTGACTCAGCTCTTCGAGGAGCTGGAAGTCGAATGCGGCGCAAGCGTGGAGTGCATCACGGACCGGGTGTCGGTCCTGCAGGGGGTGGACATCGAGGTCGAGCTGCTCGGCGAGAGGGAGTGGGCGCGCATCGCGCCGTTCGTGCTCGTGAACGGTGATCGCGCGCGGATCCTCCTCCGGGAATCCGACCCGCGGTGGTACCGGCTGCACGTCGTGGTCCACCAACTGGCGCATCTGCTGTGCGGGCACACGCAGTGCGCGGCGCTGCCCATGTCGTTCGAGGGGTCGCCGGATCCGACGCCGGCCGACCGTCTCACCCACGAGCTCCTGCACCGGCAGGAAGCGGAGGCGGAAGCGATCTCCCGGCGGCTGAGCGCGTTCGTCCTCGCTGCGGACTCCGCGCCGTCGCGCGCCCTGCTCGTCTAGTCCAGGCGATCGTCACCGTCCCAGGACGGGAACCGGCGCCTCGTCGAACACGATCAGGGGGCGATCGCTGTCCGGTCGGGAGAGGACCACGGGGTCGACGTTCCACACCCGGGCGATGAGCTCGCGGGTGAGGACCTCCTGTGGCGACCCGGCCGCCTGCACATGACCGTTCGCGACGACCACGATCCGATCGGCGAAGGCCGCCGCATGGTTCAGGTCGTGCAGTGCCGCGAAGACGGTCATCCCATCCCCGGCGAGTGAGCGCAGCAGCGTGAGGGCGTCGAGCTGGGCGCGGATGTCGAGATGGTTCGTCGGTTCGTCGCACAGCAGAAGGGCCGGACGCTGCGCCAGGGCCCTGGCGAGGTTCACGCGCTGGCGCTCGCCGCCGGAGAGGGTCGCCGCATCGCGGTCGGCGAACGCGAGGGCACCGGCACGGCGCAGTGCCGTCTCCGTGGCCGCGGCGTCCGTCGCCTCGCTCTCGAACGACAGCCAGCCCCGGTGCGGAAGGAGCCCGAGTGCGACGATGTCGCGTCCTGTCATTCCCTCGGCCGCCGACCACTCCTGCTCCACCAGGGCCACCCGCTGCGCGCGCTCCCGGCGCGTCATCGTCAGGAGCGAGTCCCCGTGCAGGCGGACCGACTCGACCTCGCCGCGCAGCGTGCCGGCGATCAGTCGCAACAGCGTGCTCTTGCCCGAACCGTTCGGGCCGAGCAGAGCGGTCACCGCCCCGCCCGGTGCGGTGAGATGCATCCCATCGAGGATGAGCCGATCGCCGCGACGGAAGCGGATGCGCCGGGCGTCGAGCCCGTCTCGGTGATCGGTCATGTCCGGTTCCTCCGCATCCGCAGCATCAGCAGCGCGAACACCGGTCCGCCGATGAGCGCGGTCACGATCCCGACCGGGAGCTCGCGCGGTTCGAACACGGTGCGGGCGATGGTGTCGGCCCAGATGAGGAACACCGCCCCGGCGAGGAACGAGACCGGCAGCAGCGCGCGATGCCGGGCGCCGACGACCGCACGCACCGCGTGCGGGAGGATCAGCCCGACGAATCCGATCGAGCCGCTGACCGCGACCAGCGCACCGGTCAACAGGGCCGTGCAGAGGAAGAGGAGCACCCGCATCCGGGTGACCGGCACGCCCAGGGCTTCGGCGGCGGTGTCCCCGAGCGCGAGGCTGTCGAGCGGACGGGCCGACGCCAGCAGGGGGATGGCGCAGACGAGCACGGCGACACCGGCCAAGGTCGCATCCGCCCAGTCTGCGCCGCCGAGGGAGCCGAGCAGCCAGCTGAGGATCTCGCGGTAGCTGTCGTTCGTCGCGCTCCAGAAGATCACCAGGCTGGTCAGCGCGGCGAGCACGGCCGACACCGCGAGCCCCGCGAGCACCACGGCGGTCGGTCCCGCGGAGCCGGCGGCGCGGGCGAGGCCGAGCGTCAGCACGAGAGCGAGCACCGCACCGGCGAAGGCCGCGAACGGCAGCGCCACCGCGGCGCCGAGGACGATCACGATCACCGCGCCCGTGGACGCGCCCGACGACAGCCCGAGCAGATACGGATCGGCGAGCGGGTTGCGGGTGAGTGCCTGCATCACGGCACCGCAGAGGGCCAGACCACCACCGACGGCGGCCGCCGTGAGCACGCGGGGCACACGTCCCTCCCAGATGATCGCGTCGCGGATCGGGGTGAGGCCGCTGGTCGCCCCGGTCAGGTGCGACCACACGCTCGCCAGGAGCTCGCCAGGGGTGATGTCGGCCGGTCCGATCGCGACGGCCGCGATCACGGTGACGGCGAGGGCGGGCAGCAGCACGGCGATGGCAGAGACCGTGCGCCGCCGTCTCGGGTGGGTGGTCGATGCCGCCGCGACCGGGACCGCCGCCCGCAACGGGACAGTGACGCTCACTGTTCTCCGAGCTGGGTCACGATCGACTCCACGGCGTCGACGTTGCGGATCCCCGCCTCGGTGGCGGGGAAGTCGACGATCACGAACCGTTGGTTCTGCACGGCGTCGAGCTCGGATGTGACCGGGGTCGACGTGAGCAGCGCGATCTTGGACTCCGCGGTGTTCCACGCGGCATCCACCAGCACGATCACGTCGGGGTCGGCCTCGGCGATCAGCTCCCAGGAGCTCGACGTCCAGGTGTCGTGCACGTCGGCGAACACGTTGTCGAGGCCGGCCGCCGACATGATCATCTGCGGTGCCCCGATGCCCGCACCGACGAACGGCTGGTCCGTGCCCGAGGAGTACCAGAGCGCCGTGAGTCCGCGCTCGTCCGGGGCGATCGCGTCGAGGGCGGCGCGCTGCTCCGCGATCAGCGCGGACGCGGCATCCTGTTCGCCGAGCAGCTTGCCGGCCTCGGCGAAACCGTCGAAGACGGCGTCGAAGGTGAGCGGGTCGGGCATGTAGCCCGGCGCCTTGCAGGCGGCGGGCGCGACGTAGGTGGTGATGCCGAGCTTCTGCAGGTCGGCGCGCTCGCCGGCACCGTCGACCGAGAAGTTCGACTCCCACCCGGCGAACACCAGGTCGGGCTCGAGCTCGAGCACGGCCTCCTTCGACGGCACCTTGTCGGAGACGACGTCGATGCCTTCCGCGCTCGCTGCGAGATCGTCCGGCAGGGGTCCGTCGGAGAAGGCGGAGCCGATGATGCGGTCGCCGGCGCCGAGCGCCAGGGCGAGTTCGAGCGTCGAGGACTTGATGGTGAGGATCCGCTGCGGGGCGACCTCCACAGACACCTCGGTGCCGCAGTTGTCGAGGACGAGGGGTTTCGGATCGGCGGCGGCGGCGGGCGTTGTGGGAGCGCCGTTGCATCCGCTCAATCCGGCGGCGACGAGGAGGGCGAGGAGCGGGGTGGCGGCGAGGGCGCGGGTGGTGGCAGGCATGGTTCTCCGGAAGACGAGGAAGGGAAGGGCGCAAGCGAGAGCACGTTCGCAGTCCAAGTCGGGACCACCGGCGTCGGCCAATCGGGTCGACGCGATGCGGTCATGCTAGCGCGGATTCTGGATCCAAATCAATACTGGATTCTGGATCCAAAATGGGTGATGATGGGAGTCGCCCCACCGCAGCGGCGCAGATCGCCGATCGCGACGCCGCGTTCAGCCGAGAGGAACCCATGCAGACCACACCCGTCTCGTACTTCAGCGAGGGTCAGCGCATCTCCGCCGTGTGGCGCACCCCCGATCACGCGGGCCCCTACCGTGCGCTCGTGCAGGGACCGGGCTGGCTCGGGCTCAAGGACGCCAAGCTCTACGTCCGCTATCACGAAGCCCTCGTCCAGGCGGGCTTCGCCGTGCTCGTGATCGACTACCGCGGTTTCGGCGACTCCGAGGGCGACCGCGGTTACCTGTCCCCGGCCTGGCAGCTCGAGGACCTCGTGAACGCCGTGACCTACCTCACCACGCGCGACGACGTGATCGCCGACGCGATCGGGGTGTTCGGAACGGGCGGGACGGGAGGCGGCAACGCCGTGCTCCTGGCTGACGCCGACCCGCGCATCAAGGCCGCTGTGAGCCAGGTGCCCGTCGCCGACGGTGAGGACTGGCTGCACCGCATGCGCAGCGAGTATGAATGGCTCGACTTCCAGAAGTCCCTCGCCGAAGACCGCCGGCTGCGCGTCACCGAGGGGAAGGGGCGGATCGTGCACCCCCGCGAGGAGATCATGATCCCCACGGCCGAGCGTCGCGCCACGAAGATCAAGGCCGATGTCGACGACCGCATCCCGACGACCGTCCCGCTGGCGTGCGCCGAGGGCATCCTCGCCTACCGGCCCATCGACGCGGCGTCCCGCCTGACCACGCCGCTGCTCGTGATCGGCGTCGAAGGCGATGCGACCACGCCCACCGACCACGCCGAAGCGCTGTACGAGGCCGCCCGTGGCCCGAAGCAGCTCATCATGCAGCGGCACACCACCCACTACGCCGCCTACGACGCCTACTGGGAGCAGACCACTCCGGTGATCGTCGAGTGGTTCGACCGGTACGTGCGGCCGGCGCATCTCATCCACCGGTCGTCGCCGTCGCCCGCGATCGGCGAATCCATCACCACAGAATCCGTCAGCAAAGAGGAGGTCGGGCGATGAGCGTGGATCTGAAGATCACCGGTGGCACCGTCGTCACCCCCGCAGGGCCGGTGCAGGCCGACCTGCTCGTCGCCGACGGCAAGGTCGCCGGCATCGTCGCGGGAGGCACCGAGATCCCGGCCGCGCGCACGATCGATGCCGCGGGAAAGCTCGTGCTCCCCGGAATGGTCGACGTGCATGTGCACACCCGCGAACCCGGTTACGAGCACAAGGACGACATCTACACGACGAGCCTGCAGGCTGCGGCCGGCGGCGTCACCACGATGTTCGGGATGCCGAACCTCAAGCCGCCGACGACCGACGTCGCGACGCTGACCGACGTGTTCCGTCGGTACGAGGAATCATCGATCGTCGACTGGAACCACAACCCCGCGCCGACGAAGTTCGACGAGATCGCCGGCATGAGCGAGATGGGGATCCGGGCGTACAAGATCTACATGGTCGTCGACACCGGCCGCGACTATCCGCACCCCTCCGGTACCGGCATCCACAACCACGGGCACCTGCTCGAGATCATGGATCACATCGCCCAGACCGGCAAGCGCTTCATCGTGCACCCGCACGACCAGGCGCTCATGGATTACATCGAGGGCGCCTATCTCGCCCGTGGTGAGAACACCCCGGAGGGTTACGCCTCGGCCTACGCGGCTCGCGAGGGCGTGATCTGGGACACCGCGATCGACGTCGTGCTGCGTCTCGCGGAGGCCTCCGGCTGCCCCGTGCACATCGCGCACATCCAGACCCGACGCTCGATCGAGGCCGTGCGCCGTGCCAAGCAGAACGGCATCGACGTCACCTGCGAGGTCAACCACTGGGCACCGTTCCTGTCGACGTGGAATGACGTCGAGACACTCGGACCGTACGCGCTCAGCTACTGGGTGCCCGACGACAACCGCGCCGCCGTCTGGGAGGGCATGCGTGACGGGACGATCGACATCGCCGCGAGCGACCACGCCCCGCACACCCGCGAGGAGAAGGAGGTCGGGTGGACCAAGATGTGGAGTTCGCACACCGGCACGCCCGGCATCCAGTACTACTACGAGCTCATGCTCGACGCCGTGAACAAGGGTGAGCTCGACCTGCAGCGCGCGATCGACATGGTCGCCCACATCCCCGCCGCCAAGTTCGGGCTGGAAGGGGTCAAGGGCTCTCTCACCATCGGGGCGGACGCCGACATCGTGATCGCCGACCTCTCCGAGGAGTGGACCATCACCAACGACGGCGTGCTGTCGAAGATCGGCTGGACCCCGTATGACGGGCGCACCATCAGTGCCCGCATCCAGCGCACCCTCGTGCGCGGCGTCGACGTCTACGTCGGCGACGAGGTCACCGGCGACCGCACATTCGGAAAGCTCGCCGCATCGGCGGAAGACAGGGCGGCGTTCGCCGCGGAAGGGAACTGACATGAAATTCGGACTGCTGCTGCCGCACTTCGGCGAGGAGGCGAGCAAGGAGAAGCTCCTCGAGGGATCGAAGCTCGCCGAGAGCTTCGGATTCGACTCCGTCTGGGTGCGCGACCACCTGGTCTTCGAACCGCACGGGGAGATGGAGAAGCCGAACCGCACGTTCTACGACGCGCTGACCACCCTCACCGCCATCGGCGCCGTCACCGAGAAGATCGAGCTCGGCACCGGATCGCTGATCCCGTTCCGTCACCCGCTGGTCACGGCGCTCATGGCGGGGACGATGACGCAGCTGCTCGGCCCGCGCCTGATCCTCGGCTTCGGCGCCGGAACCTTCGACCACGAGTTCGAGGCGATCGGCTGGGGCGACCTGGACCGCGTCGAGATGGTGCGTTCGAACGCCGAGATCCTGCGCCGGGTGTTCACCGAGAACGACGTCACCTACGACGACGGCATCTTCTCGTTCGAGAACGTCACCATCGAGCCGAAGCCCGTGGGAGGACGCATCCCGTTCTGGTACTGCGGCGCCACCCCGCGTTCGGCCCGTCTCGCGGCGGAGTTCGCCGACGGATGGATGCCCGGACGCACCGGACTCCTCACGATGGAGAAGCGCATCCAGACCATGCGCGAGATGACCGACGAGAACGGCCGACCGATGCCGACCGTCGCCGTCATCCCGCCGACCTCGATCGAGGACACGCGCGAGGAGGCCTTGAAGCACGTGAACATCCCGGGGCTTCTCGCCTGGGCCAACAAGGCCAAGTTCGCGGTGAAGCCGCCGTCCGGCAGCTTCGAAACCGTCGAAGACCTCGAGGGCCAGCTCATCGTGGGTGACCCCGACCAGGCCGTCGAGCAGATCCGGCGGTTCGAGGAGGTCGGCACCGAGCACCTCGTGTTCGACTTCCGGTTCAAGTTCGATCGGTTCTTCGAGCAGATCGAACTCCTCGGCACCGAGGTGCTTCCTAAGCTGCGATAAGCCGCGCACCGACGCGCGGCGATGAGACGAGAGGTCGACGATGACTGACGTGAACCACACCGTACGGGACTTGGCGGATCCGCTGATCTCGGTCACCGGGCTCTCGGTGAGCTATGACGTCGCGCGGACGGGCAAGAAGCTGATCGCCATCGAGAACGTCGACCTCGACGTGTTCGAGGGCGAGTTCATCACGGTGCTCGGCCCGTCGGGGTGCGGCAAGACGACGTTCATGAACGTCATCGCCGGCCTCGTCGCGCCGAGCACCGGATCCGTCCTCGTCGATGGGCAGCAGGTCGAGGGGCCAGGGCCGGACAGGGCCGTCGTCTTCCAGGACTACGCGCTCCTGCCCTGGCGCTCCGTGTTCGACAACGTGAAGTTCGGACTCGAGATGCAGAAGGGCCTGCGCACCGCCGACTGGCGGGCGAAGGTGCAGGAGGCCATCGACATGGTCGGGCTCAAGGGGTTCGAGTCCTCGTATCCCCGAGAGCTCTCCGGTGGCATGCAGCAGCGTGTCGGCCTCGCCCGCGCGTTCGTCGCCGAGCCGCGCATCCTGCTGATGGACGAGCCGCTCGGCGCCGTCGATGCCCTGACCCGCGAGGTGATGCGCGATGAGATCGAGAAGCTCATCGAGGCGACGGGCAAGACCGTCCTCTTCATCACGCACTCGATCGAGGAGGCGATCCTCCTGGGCGACCGCATCGTCGTCTTCAAGAGCCACCCCGGGGCGATCAAGGAGATCATCACGACCGACATCCCGCGCCCGCGCTCGGAGCGCTCGGTGCAGCACGACCCACGTTTCCTCGAACTCCGCGACCACCTCTGGGAGGCGCTGGAAGGGGAGGCGACGGCGGCGGCGGTGTCGAAATGACCGCGCTCCTGGCCACCGGTCCGAATCTCGGCAGGGGTGGTGTCGCCGCCTGGCTCGCCGGGCTGAGCGCGAGGGGCAAGGCCGCCGTCATCGCGGTCGAGGTCGTGTTCCTCCTCGTGCTGTGGCAGTTGGTGGTGGGTGTGCTCGGGTGGATCAGCCCGGTCTTCCTCCCTCCGCCCCTGGCCATCGCGCAGGGGTTCGGGGAGATCGTGGCCAACGGATCACTCGCCGCCAACGCCGGGGTCTCGGCGCAGGCATGGCTGACCGGTTTCGCGCTGGCCGTGGTCGTCGGCATCCCGGTCGGACTCCTCATGGGCACCTCGCTCCCGGTCGATCGGGTGATCGGGCCGATCGCCTGGACGATTTACGCCACGCCGTCGATCGCGTATCAGCCGCTCGCGAAGGCCTGGTTCGGCTTCGGGATCGGTCCGGTGATCTTCCTCGTGACGATCAGTGCGATCTTCCCGATCCTGCTTAACGTCGCCGCCGGTATGCGCACCACGAACCCCTCCATCATCCGCGCCGCGCGTGTGTATGGCGCGGGACGAATGCGGCTGTACCGCTCGGTCTACCTGCCGTCGACGATCCCGTTCCTGTTCGCGGGCCTCCGGCAGGCGGTGGTGCTCGCCACGATCGGCATGGTCGTGGCGGAGCTCGCCGGTTCTTCGAGCGGCATGGGCGCACTCATCATCCGCGCCTCGAACACGTATCAGACCGATCAGGCGTTCGCGGCGATCGCGGTCGTCGTGCTGTGGAGCGTGGGGATGACGCAGGTGGTCACGGCCATCGAACGCGGCGTCGCACCGTGGACGAGGAAGGGCAAGCGATGAGCGTGGTCTCGGCAACCGGAACGGTCCGAATCGTGCGGCCACGGCGCGTGGTGCGCTCCGGGGAGGGCAGGTGGACGCTGCTCCTGATCGGCGTCGTCGCCGCGGTGCTGCTCCTCTGGGAGGCGGTGGTCAGCTGGTTCCAGTGGATTCCCGCCGCGTTCCTGCCGGCCCCCAGTGCGATCGCCGTCGCGTTCGGTCAGCTCATGGTCGACCCGGAGTTCTGGTCGGCGTTCGTGTTCAGCGTCACGAACCTCCTGATCGGCCTCGCCATCGCGATCGTCGTCGGCGTGGTCGTGGGGCTCGCGGTCGGCTGGTCGCCGGTGCTGCGCTTCATGGTCGCGCCGTTCCTGTGGGTGCTGTACTCGACCCCCAAGGTCGCGTTGGCCCCGCTGTTCATCCTCGGACTCGGGCTGGGCAGCGAGTCGAAGATCGCGCTCGTCATCCTGTTGGCCGTGTTCCCCATCCTGCTGAACACGATGGAGGGCGCGGTCACCGTGAACCCATCGCTCGTCAACGCGGCACGGGTGTACGGCGCCAAGGGGATCGGACTCGGCTGGAAGGTGATCTTCCCCGCCACGCTTCCCTACAGCCTCTCCGGGATCCAGCGCGGTGCTGCACTCGGCTTCACGGGAGAGGTGCTCGGTGAGTTCCTCGGCGGGACCGGCGGCCTCGGTCACCTGCTGGAGTTCGCCGCCTATCAGTTCCGGATGGATGAGGCGATCGCGATGGTCGTGGTGATGGTCATCATCGCGAACCTCACGCTGCTGCTCATCTCGGTTCTCCGCCGTCGACTCGCTCCCTGGTACGACGAGCGCAAGATCGTCGGCTGATCCGCCGCTTCGACTCCCGGTCCCCGTCTCATGCGCGACGGGGGCCGGGTCTTTCGTCGCGTCGTCCGCCCCTTTCTTGCTGCGGGATCAAAACCGCACCTGAGACACACCTCGAAGGTGCACTTTCCGTCCCGCAACCTCGGGCACGAGCCCCGGGCACGAGCCCCGCAGCACATGCGAAGAGGCCCCACCGCCATGCGCAACGGTGGGGCCTCTTCGTGTGACGGGTGCCGAAAGCTGCTCCCGTCGCGATATGTCACGCCAAACAGCGAAGTAGCGTGCGTTTTCGCGACGGGAACAGCCTGTCGGTCACGGGTAGGGCAGTGTCGCCGGTCCTGCGTTGTCGAGGCCGAGGAGCTCCTGAGCCTTGAACAGGTACGCCAGTTGAGCGTCGTCGAAGTCGAGGGGCTCGAGCTTCTGCGTCTCGATGGTGGTGTCCCACGCCTCGCCGTCGAAGTACAGGTTCGGGCAGGCGAGGTGTCCGTCGAGGATCCAGACGCTGTCCGACTCACGCAGCTCCGCGACGTCGAAGTCGTTGGCCTCGTAGATGTCCAACGCCTCCTCCGCGTTCTCGGGGAACTCGCCGGGCGCGGGAGCCGTCATGAAGTCGGTGCCCTTGAGCGTGGCGCGCAGGAACCGGACCAAGGTGTTCGGATTCTCCTGCGCCCACTGGGTGCCGGCGATCTGCACGTCGTTGGCCCAGTTGCGCAGCGATTCGACGACGATGTTCGCACCGTGTTCCTCGAGGGCGGCGCGATCATCCGCGTAGAAGGGCTGCAGCGAGATCTTGTCGTTGACGAAGAACTCCGTCCACGATTCCGATCCGGGGCCGGGGTAGACGACCTCGGTGTTGACGGACGAGACGTCCCAGCCCTCCTCCTTGAGCACCTGGGCTCGCTGGAACTCGGCCGGATCGCCGGGGGTGCCCGCCAGCACGATGGAGGTGCCGTCGAGGTCCTCGACGCTCTCGACGTCGGACTGCACCGCGAAGTCGAAGTTCTGCCGGCAGTAGTGCCCGGAGACCAGGTCGATCTCGACGCCGCCGCGGATGGCGTCGATCACGGTGCCGGTGGATTCGACGCCGATGTCGGCACTGCCGCTGGCGACGGCGGCGGTGACGTTGTCGGCGGTGATGACCTCGACGGTGAGGCCCTCCTCCTCGTAGTAGCCGAGATCCGTCGCGAGGACGTACATCGAGTACATCGTGACGTCGGGGAAGGGGATCGCCACCGTGATGTCGGTGTCTTCGGCGGCTCCGGGTTCACCGTCGCCGAGCTCGACGGGTTCTTCCGGTGTCGGCGTCGGCGAGGCGCAGGCGGCGAGCAGCATCAGTGCTGCTGTGCCGCCGACCACGGCGAGGCCGAGTCTGTTTCGTGTCGTGCGCATGACTCTCCATTCGGGCAAGTGCGTGCGACTCCTCCGTGGAGTGGGGCGCCTCACGCGGATTTTGGGATACGGTATCCAATTTGGGTTCCGGTGTCCATCGTTTGGGGGATATCGTGCTCGAACAGGGTCTAGACGTCCGTGATGAAAATTGGATACAGTATCCGAAACAGATTCCCGCGATGAAGAGGTGAAGATGCGAGCCGCTGTGCTGAGCCGCCATGATCTGGACGGTCTGACCGTCGCGGAGACTGCTGTGCCGACGCCCGGCACCGGCGAAGTGCTCGTGCGCGTCGACACCGTCGGAGTGAATCAGCTGGACCTCAACGTCATCGCCGGCACCGGGCCGGGCGCGCAGGCGCAGCTGCCCCGCATCCTCGGGATCGATCCTGCCGGCGAGATCGTCGCTGTCGGAGCGGGTGTCGATCCGGAGCGCATCGGCCAGGCCGTCGTGGTCAAGCCCAACATCGCCTGCGGTGTCTGTGCGCACTGCCAGGCGGGCGACGAGGCCGACTGCCCGCGTCAGACCGTCGTCGGCGTGCATCGCGACGGGGGAGCAGCGGAGTTCGTCGTCATCCCCGCGCGCAACGCGATGGACCGTCGGGGCCTCGACGCTGCGCAGGCGACCGCCGTCGTCCACAGCGCGTCCATCGTGATCAACGCCGTCCGCACCGTCGCACTCACGGCAGGCGAGCGGGTGCTCATCACGGGTGCCGGTGGGACACTCGGCCGCGCGGCGGTCGCGATCGCCCTCGCTCGCGGCGCAGACGTCGTCGCCGCGTCTCGCCGTGTCCTCACCGCGCTCGGCGAGGAGCAGATCATCCAGGCTCCGGATGCTGCGGCTCTGGCCTCTGCGGTCAGCGGAGGAGAGGGCTTCGACGTCGTCCTCGACGTGTCCGGGCACGCTCCGACGTTGAGCGCCGGGATCTCAGCCCTGCGGTGGGGAGGCAGAGCCGTGTTCTGCGCCGCCTCCGTCGACAGCGATCTGCGCATCGACGCTCGCGACTTCTACCTGCGCCGCAAGCGGCTGGCCGGCGTGGCCAGTGCCCGCTACGACGATGTGGCTGAGGCGCTCGCACTCGCGGCGGCCGGTGCGATGCCCTCGCTCGTCGGCGGCCGCTACGCGTTCGACGACGTCGCCACGGCGTATCGCGACTTTCCCCGCAAGAGCGAGGGGAAGGTCATCGTCGATGTGCGATGACCGCCCTCGGTATCGAAGAGGAGACCAGAAGTGATGAGCACTGCACTGCCGGGCGCCGGAGCGCTGGCCGGGATCCGCGTGATCGAACTCGGTCAGTACATCTCGGGTCCGTTTGCGGCGAAGCTGTTGGCCGACCTCGGTGCCGACGTGGTCAAGGTCGAATCGCCCGAGGGCGACCCGATGCGCCGGTGGGAGGGGCGGGCGACGATGAGCCCGCAGTTCGCTGCGTACAACCGCGGCAAGCGGGGGGTCGTGCTCGACTTGAAGAGCGCTGAGGGCCTCGCCGCGCTGTTCGCCCTGGTCGATGACGCGGACATCGTGCTCGACAACTTCCGTCCGGGTGTCGCCGCGCGGCTCGGATTCGGTCCGGAGGACCTGCACGCCCGCAACCCGCGGATCATCTCGTGTTCCATCACCGGTTTCGGTCCCACCGGCCCTGCCGCGAAGCGTCCCGCTTACGACACCGTGATCTCCGCCACCGGCGGCATGTACAGCCAGGTCGTCCCCGCGTCCACGATCCGCCCGCTCGGCCCGGCGTTCTCCGATCTGCTCTCCGGAATGTCGGCCGTGCAAGCGGTGCTCGCCGCATTGCACGCTCGCGATGTGAGCGGGGTCGGGGAGCATGTCGAGGTGACGATGGTCGGCGCACTGCTGGACTTCCTCACCGAGTCGGCGTCGGCATTCCTCGAGACGGGGCAGGTCTCCTCGCCCGATTCGCGGCCGCGTCGGGCGCAGGCCTACGCGTGCCGGGGGTCAGACGACAAGGCCTTCGTGATCCACATGTCGGTGCCGGAGAAGTTCTGGACCGGGCTGCTCGACGTGCTGGAGCGGCCCGACCTCGCCGAGGATCCGCGCTTCTCGACCCGTGAGGGGCGTGTGCGCAACTACGACGAGCTGGACGCGGTGCTCAAGGAGATCGCGGCGGCCCGTCCCCGCCAATACTGGCTCGACCGGCTCGCCGCGCACGACATCCCGCATGGGCCGCTGAACACGATGGGTGATCTGTTCGATGACCCGCAGATCGCGAGCATGGGGCTGGTCGAGGAGATCGACGGGCCGGACGGCGCACTGCGCGTGCCGGCCCCCAGCATCCGCTTCCAGCGTTCCGGTCGGCCGGAGCTGCGCTATGCACCCGCACTCGGGGCCGACACCGAAGCGTTGACCGGGCTGCGGTCCGGATCCCTGGCCACCGACTCCGAACCCGCACCCGCGAAGGAAGGGGCTGCCTGATGCCCGGCATCGACGACCTCGTCGCGATCGACGTCCACACCCACCCGCAGACCGAGGAGTTCATCGCGGCGATGGGCCGGAGGCACTCCCAGATGGCCGCCCACTTCGGGCGCGAGCGGCCGGTCGTGTCCTTCGCCGAGCAGGCGGATCAGTATCGCGAACGCAAGATGATGGCCGTCATCGTGAACTCCGACTCGGAGACCACGAGCGGGATCAAGGGTGCGCCGAACGATCTCCTCGGAAAGGCGCAGCAGGACCACCCCGACGTCTTCCTCGCCTTCGCCGGCATCGACCCGTGGAAGGGCGAGGCCGCGGTCGCCGAGATCCGACGAATGCACGACGAGTACGGCATCAAGGGCGTCGGCGAGCTCAATCCGTCCCGGCAGAAGTTCCTCGCCAACGATCGGCGGTTCTTCCCGATCTGGGAGACCTGCGCCGAACTCGGGCTCGTGGTGATGTTCCACTCCGGCTTCCCCGGCGCCGGCGCGGGCACCCCGGGCGGTGGCGGCTACCGGCTCGAGAACGCCCGCCCCGTGCCCTACATCGACGACGTGGCTGCCGAGTTCCCCGAACTGAACATCATCAGCGCCCACCCGGCCTGGCCGTGGCACCTCGAGAACCTTGCGATGGTCTGGCACAAGTCGAACGTGTACCTCGATCTGTCCGGCTGGGCGCCGAAGTATCTGCCGCCGGAAGTGGTCCGCTACGCCGACTCGCTGATCTCCGACCGTGTCCTCTTCGGGTCGGACTGGCCCGTGATGACCGCGGATCGCTGGATGACCGAGTTCGACGCGCTCGGACTCAAACAGGAGTCGCGCCGGAAGATCCTGCTCGACAACGCACGGAAGCTGTTCCGACTGTGAGCACCCGGGAAGGAGCCGATCGTGGCTGAACTCGTCATGGCCGCCGCGACCCCGCACAACCCGCTGCTGTGGCGGGCGATGCGCGAGCCGATGCCTGATGATCTGATCGCGGTCGAGGCGAACTTCCGGCGCATCCGCGAGGCCATCGCCGACGCCGGAGTCGACACGCTCATCGTGCTCGGCACCGATCACGTGCGCCAGTTCTTCTCCGACAACTCGCCTGCGTTCATCGTCGGCCGGGCTGCGTCGTACCACGGGACCTACGAGAACGAGGTGCGCACCTTCGGCATGGAGTACGCCGAGCTGACCGGCAGCCCCGAGCTGGCGACGCAGATCACCGGCCGCGAGGTGCTGCCCGAGACGATCGACTTCTCGGTGTCGCACGAGTGGCGCCTCGACCACAGCTTCGTGCTCCCGTTGCAGTACGTGCGGCCCGAGCTCGACCTGCCGATCGTGCCGATCCATGCGAACTCGATCCTGCCGCCGTTGCCGACCGCCGCGCGCTTCGCCGCTCTCGGGCACCACCTGCGCACCGCGGTGGAGTCGTGGGACAGCGATGCGAGGGTGGGGCTGCTCACCTCGGGGCACATGGCCACAGACGTCGGGGGACCGCGCACGTTCAACGGCTCCCCCGATCCCGAGTTCGATGCCGAGGCCGTCGCCTGGATGCGTGACGGCGACCTCGAAGGAGCGATCGCCGGGTGCCGCTTCGACCGGATCATGGCCGCGGGCAACGTCACCTACCAGTACGTGAACATCGTCGCCGCGCTCGCCGCGATGCAGGGTCGACCGGCGGAGCTCGCCGAGGCCACGACCTCGCGCTTCGCTTCCAGTCCTTTCTTCCTCTGGGGGGCCGCGTCGTGAGCCGATACATGATGAACAAGTTCATCCGCGCCGTCGAGATGAGCACCGCGAACGTGAACGCGTACGTGGCCGACACCGAGGGCTTCGTCGATCGTTGGCTCGCCGGAGGAGCGGGTACGGACGCCGTCGCCGACGACCGGGTGCTGACCCCGGAGGAGCGTGTCGCCTTCGTGGACCGTGACTACGGTGCGCTCTACGGCTTGGGCGCGCATCCGTATCTGCTCTGGCACTTCACGGAGGCGGTCTACGAGCACGAGTACACCGAGGGGTTCGGATGGCGTGACCTCGTGGAGCGGTATCGCGCGGCGATCATCTCCTACGGCGAGGTCGACGACATCCCCTGACTTCGCCCCGCGCGGCCTCCTCGCCGGTTGGCGGCGCACCTGTCGGGAGAATCCGTACGGAGGCGGCGTTCGAGGCTACTTTCTCCTTGCATCTGCCCAGGCTCCCGACAAGTGGACCTCGGATGCTTTGCGCGGGCGCGACGGATGCCCCGTGGTGGGATTTCCACGGGGCATCCGCCCATTCTGCGCCGGCGTCGGGCGACGGGGAGCCGGGGGCTACGAACCCGTCGCAATGGGGTGGGTGATGACGCGTCGGCGCACCGGTGGTGCGGGGTCTCCTCCCCCGAGGACAGCCGCACCGCCGGCGTCTCTCCTTACGCCGACGCTCCGCGACGTCGCAGAAGGACCGCACCTCCGAGGGCGAGCAGGATCATGGCGAGGACGATCAGTCCTGCCGGTGAGCCCCCGCCCGTCATCGCGAGCCCCGTCGACTGGCCGGTCCACGCCGCGCCCGAAGCGGTGGCGGAACCGGTCGAAGTGCCGGGGTCCGTTCCGGGGTCGGTGCCGGGATCCGTTCCCGGGTCGGTGCCGGGGTCGGTTCCCGGGTCGGTACCGGGGTCCGTGCCCGGGTCCGTCACCGTGGCCTCGCCGAGCACCGAGATGGCGTTGCCGCCGAGCGTGATCGGCAGGCTGATCGGCAGTGCCAGTTGGGTGCCGCCGAGGAGGCCGCCGAGACCGCTGGTGGTGATGCCGCCGGTGGTCGGGGTGGCCGGTGCGGAGGTGTTCCCGCCGGTGCCGGTGACGGTCGCGTCATCGAGCAGCGAGATCGCGTTGCCGGTCACGCCCACGGGGGCGGTGACGGGTGCGGTGATCTGGGTGCCGCCGAGGATGCCGTCGGAACCACTGGTGGTGTTCCCGCCGGTGGCCGGAGTGACCGGTGCTGCGGCTCCCTGCGTGCCCGTGCCGGTGCTGGCGCTGTCGCCGAGGAGGGAGATCGCGTTCCCCGACACCGTGATCGGTGCCGTGACGGGGGCGGTGACCTGTGTGCCGCTGCCGATGCCGTCCTCGCCGGAGGTGGCTGCGTCGGTGGGGGTGGCGGGTGCCGGTGCTGCGGCTCCCTGCGTGCCTGTACCGGTGCTGGCGCTGTCGCCGAGGAGGGAGATCGCGTTCCCCGACACCGTGATCGGTGCCGTGACGGGGGCGACGACCTGTGTGCCGCTGCCGATGCCGTCCTCGCCGGAGGTGGCTGCGTCGGCGGGGGTGGCGGGTGCCGGTGCTGCGGCTCCCTGCGTGCCTGTACCGGTGCTGGCGCTGTCGCCGAGCAGGGAGATCGCGTTCCCCGTGACGGTGATCGGTGCGTTGACCGCGAGGAGCGCCTGCGTGCCCGAGAGCACGCCGTCCACGCCGTTCGTGGTCACGAGAGGCGCCTCGGCCGGTGTCCCGGACTGGGGAGCCGGGGTCTGGGGAGCCGCGGCCGGGGCGCTGGTCGAGGCGCTGTCGTCGACCAGACTCACCGCGTTGTTCGACACGGTGACGGGAAGGTTCACGGTCACCACGGCCTGGGTGCCGGATGCCGTGCCGTCCGACCCGCTGGTGACGGGTGCCGGTGCGGGTGCGGGTGCCGGTGCAGGGGCGGGTGCCGGTGCGGGCGCGGGTGCCGGTGCGGAGACGACAGTGTCGCCCAGCACCGAGATCGCGTTGCCGACGACCGTGATCGGGGCGGTGATCGCTGTCTCCGCCTGGGTGCCCGAGAGCAACCCGTCCTCTCCGGTCGTCTCGGCCGCATTGGCGGCCGTCGCACCGAGGAGCGTGATGCCCCCGGCGATGAGCGTGCCCCAGAGGGCCCGCTTGATGTACGTGCGCATGATCGTTCTCCTGACTGATGATGGGATCGTCTGATGGGTGCGCGCGATCGACGTGCGCGCGCAGCACGGCATCTGTCGTCCCCGAAGGAACGACGTGACGGTCCGTCAGTCAGGAGAGACGTCGGTATCGGCGACCGGCGACGTCGGAAGAGCGTCGTCGGATGCGCCGGAGGTCCGCTCGCCAGCACGGAGCGGAGAAGGATCCACGTCGCTGAGACGCGCGTGGGCAGCGCCTGCCCCTCCGCCGGAACCGGCGGAGGAAGACGCGGGAACAGGGCCGCCCGGGAGGGTTCCCGGGGGAGAGTTTTCGGGCGCACCGGTGGCGTCGGCGCCGGATCCGAGCGCGTCGGAAGACCCGGCCGACACTGTCGGAGCGGTCGCGACGAACGCCGCGCCGGCGAGCACCCGGGACGACGCCGAGAACGGCGCCGGTCCGGGTGCGGCCTCATCTCTGGGCGCGACCGTGGTGGCGCCGGGCGTCGAGGGCTCCACGACCACTCCGGAACCCGGTGCGGGATCGGGTGTCGTCGGGTCCAGGGCGTCGAGCACGGGCGGGACGGTCGAATCCACCACGCCGCCGAGAATGGCCGTGGTGTCGTCGACGACGTCGACCAGGTCGTCGACGGTGGTGATCACGCCGAGATCGGTGACGAGTCCTCCGACGAGCGGAAGGCCGGCGACGGTGTCGAGGAGTGGATCGGTGATCTGCGAGACCGGTGCGTCGGAGAGCACCGCCGTGACGGGGGCGACCACGTCGTGCGCCGTCTCCGTGACCGCCTGCACGACGGGCGCTGTCACGGTGCCGACGACCGGAGTCGCGGCGACCGTCTCCGTGACGGTCTCGACGACCGCCGGTGCGGTCTGCTGCACGGGGGCGACGACCTTGGTGACGACGGGGGCGACGGCCTTGGTGACGACCGGCGCGACCACCTTTGTGACGACCGGAGCGACAACCTCCGTGACGACCGGCTTCACGGGAGCTGTCACGCTCGACACGGTGTCGCCGACGAGCGAGGTGAGTCCGTCGAGTGGGCCATCGTCGCGGTCGTCCGCATGCGCGGACCCGCCTCCGAGGAAGACGGCGAGAGTCGCCCAGGCGAGCACTCCCAGGGCACCCCAGAGGACGGCGGCTGGAACGCCGCGTCGGGTGGCCCGAACGTCCACGTCGACCTCCCCCTCCGAAGGCAACGTCACCTCGGCGCAGATGCGTCGATTGCGGGTGACGATACTCGCGTCGCGACCGTCTGTCTAGGGGGGTATCCGCGAGTTTCTGCCGATGTCGGCCCGTGACGCGCCCGACGAAATCTCGGCTTGACTTTCCCCAGGTTCTACACATCCCATCCCCGACGGGGCCAACCTTCAACGCCCGATTTAAACTGATTCCCATCCACAGGGTGGGGAAACAGGAAAGCCCTGCTCAGGCACGATAAAAAACTTTGAAGTCGGAGCACTCCACGGGGTTATCCACACCTGTTGTGCACAGACACTCCGACTTTGTCCGCACGCTTTCCACATGGTTATCCACAGGCCGTGTTGCATGGGGAAAGAGTCGCTCGTAGCGTGAGCGAGCGACCGAATGTCGGAGGCACCTGTTTCGCTGTGCAGGACGGCGTGACGGTCGAGGATCAGACGGCTCAGCCGTCGAGACGCCTCATCAGGGCATCGCATCGGAAACGTCGCATCGAAGGGAAGACTGTGTCGATCGCCGACATCTCAGAGGAGCGCATGGGCTCGTCGCGCGGGCCGGAGCGCACGCCTCCCCACGACCTTCTCGCCGAGCAGAGTGCTCTGGGCGGAATGCTCCTGTCGAAGGACGCGGTCGCCGATGTGATCGAGACGCTGAAGGGCGCCGACTTCTACATCCCGAAGCACGAGTTGATCTTCGAGGCCATCCTCTCGTTGTACTCGCACGGCGAGCCCACCGATGTCGTGGCCGTCACCGACGAGCTCATCAAGACGGGCGAGCTCGGTCGCGCCGGCGGTGCCGACTACCTGCACACCCTGACCTCGATCGTCCCCACCGCGGCGAATGCGGGCTACTACGCCGGCATCGTCTCGGAGCGTGCGATCCTGCGCCGACTCGTCGACGCCGGCACCCGCATCGTGCAGCTGGGCTACGCGGGCGAGGGTGACGCGACCGACCTCGTCAACAACGCGCAGGCCGAGATCTACTCGATCACCGGATCCGAGACCGCGGAAGACTACGTCCCCCTGCAGATCGCCGTCGATGCCGCGCTCGAAGAGATCGAGGCAGCGAGCGGTCGTGACGGTTCGATGACCGGTGTCCCGACCGGCTTCAAGGAACTCGACGAACTCACGAACGGTCTGCACGGCGGTCAGATGATCGTCGTCGCCGCGCGACCCGCCATGGGTAAGTCGACGCTGGCGCTCGACTTCGCGCGTGCGGCCTCCATCGGCCATGACCTTCCTTCCGTCTTCTTCTCCCTCGAGATGGGCAAGAGCGAGATCGCGATGCGCCTGCTCAGCGCCGAGGGTGCGATCCCACTGCAGAACATGCGCAAGGGAAACCTCGACCCCCGCGACTGGACCACGGTCGCCGCGACCCGCGGACGCATCAACGACGCGCCGCTCTACATCGACGACAGCCCCAACATGACGCTCGTCGAGATCCGCGCCAAGTGCCGTCGCCTCAAGCAGCGCGAGGGGCTGCGCATGGTCATCATCGACTACCTGCAGCTGATGACGTCGGGCAAGCGCGTCGAGTCGCGACAGCAGGAGGTCTCGGAGTTCTCGCGAAGCCTGAAGCTCATCGCCAAAGAACTCCAGGTTCCGGTCATCGCCCTGTCGCAACTGAACCGTGGCCCCGAGCAGCGCACCGACAAGAAGCCCGCGATCAGCGACCTGCGAGAGTCGGGCTCGATCGAGCAAGACGCCGACATGGTCATCCTGCTGCACCGCGACTCCGTCTACGACAAAGACGTGCGACCCGGTGAAGCCGACCTGATCGTCGCCAAGCACCGCAACGGCCCGACCGCCACGATCACCGTCGCGTTCCAGGGTCACTACTCACGCTTCGCCGACATGGCTCCCGGCGGCGACTTCAACTGACGCCCCGGCGCGCAGCGCGACATCCCGGCGCTGTGCAGGCTCGACGGGCTCAGAGCAGGGCGACGAGTTCCTCGACGGCGACGGCGTACCCTCTCACTCCCTGCCCGACGACGCGGACGGCTGCGATGTCGTGGAGGTAGGAGAAGCGGCGGAAGGGTTCTCGATGGTCCAGGTCTGTGACGTGCACCTCCGCGAACGGGAGTGCCACAGCGGAGAGCGCATCCCGAAGTGACACGGAACTGTGGGTCAGGCCGCCGGGGTTGATGACGATGCCGGCGACTCGGTTCCGCGCCGCGTGGATCGCGTCGATGAGGACGCCTTCGTGATTGCTCTGGACGGTCTCGATGTCGTAGCCGAGTGCTCGTGCCGTGGCTGCGGCGATCCGCGCGACGTCGTCGAGGGTCTCGGTACCATACAGCTCTGGTTCCCTGAGGCCCAGCTGGTTCAGGTTCGGGCCGTTCAGCAGGAGCAGGCGTCGGTCGGGGGAAGCGAGAGGATTCGTCGTCGACACCGGCGACTACTCCGTCGGTGCGGTCGCCCACGACACGACAACGTCGCCGATCATCTGGCGGAGGTGGTCGCGACGGCCGGGCGAGTGCAGGTCGGTGTCGAAGAGATACTCGAAAGTGTGCTGATTCGCGATCTGGAAGACGCAGTAGGAGCTGATCAGCAGATGCACGTCGAGCGCATCGATGTCACGGCGGAAGAGGGCGCGTTCATGCCCTCGTCTGAGGATGTCGTCGAGCAGTTCGACGGCCGGTGCGTTGAGCTCGCGGAGGGAGTCCACCTGCGTGACGAAACGTCCGTAGTGGATGTTCTCCACGGCGACGAGGCGGACGAAGTCCCGGTGTTCCAGGTGGTGATCGTAGGTCAGCTCCGCGATCTGGCGGAGGGCGGCGACCGGCTCGAGTCCATCGACGTGCAGTCGCTGTTCGGCTTCGCGGATCTCGCGGTAGGAGTTCTCCAGGACGGCGAGGTACAGCTGCTCCTTGCTCCCGAAGTAGTAGTAGATCATGCGCTTGGTGGTGCTGCTCCGCTGCGCGATGTCATCGACTGTCGTTCCGGAATATCCCGTTTGTGCGAAGGCCGCTGTCGCCTCGGCGAGGAGTTCGGCCCGCGTCCGCTCGGCGTCGCGATGCCGCACCACTCGTTCGCTCACATGGCTATCCTGCCCTGCGGTCTTCTTGAGCCACAAGCCGGACCGGGGTGCTGGCCGCGCCGTATCCGTCGTAGGCACCGCGCCGTTCGACGATCTCGAAGAAGACCTTGCCGACGGTCGGGGTGTAGAAGTGCAGAAAGGAGCCATTCGCATCACGGTCATAGAGAAGGTTGAGTTCGCGCAGGAGGTGGAGGAATTCGTCGTCGAGGCCGAAGCGTGCGTGGAGGTCGTCGTAGTAGTTGTCGGGAATCGGGAGCGAGGGCAAGCCCGAGCGTCGCGCACGTTCGGCGGCGGCGACCACGTCATCGACCCGTATCGCGATGTGGCGAGGCTGAAGCGGCGCCGTGGGAGGGGCGAGATTCATGGCGAGGCGGACCGATCCGTCAGGCGTGCGCATCACTTGACTGCGCACGAGGCCGTAGGGGCCGGCCAGATCCGCAGACGTCCCCGGGTCGAGCGCGAGAACGCCGATGTTGAACAGGACCGCCTCATCGAACTCATGCCACGGGAGGGCGACGTTGAGGTGATCGATGACGCCGTGGAGAGAGTCGATCTCGGAGGTCTGGCCGCCTTCGAACTCGGCGACCCACGACTCTGCCGTGGACGCGGAACTCCAGTAGATCCCGGTGCCGTCCGGAGCGGAGACGGTCGGTAGCTCGGCGTCACCGGCGCGGGTGCGACGAAACCGCGGTGTCGCGCCGATCGATACGGCATGCCGCTTCGCCGCCTGCGCATCCGTCACCGTGAAGCCGATCCCCTCGATGTGCGGTTCGCCGGCGCGAGGCTCCTCCGACAGCACGATGCTCGCTTCGCCCGCGCGCCAGAGGCGTACGGCCTTCGTGCGGTGTCCGCCCTCGAAGTCGAACCCGAGCTGGTCGAGGATCTGCTCGACCGACGAGAGATCGGAGCCGGAGATCTCGACGAAGTCGACCGCGTGCGGGGGCTGTGGCGGTGCGACCTGCGCGTCCGGCTGTCCGTTCGCACGAACGGTGCTGTTGTACAGCCAACGCAGGGAGCGATGCGCATGCGCGGCCGTTCGGGTCACGTCGGTCTGACGGAAGGTGTCGTTGAACACCTCGAGCGACAGCGGACCGGTGTAGCCGGCGCACAGGACGTGCGAGAGGAAGGTCGTCAGATCGAACTGTCCCTCGCCGGGGAAGAGGCGGTGGTGGCGGCTCCACGACAAGACGTCCATGTCGAGTGACGGTGCATCGGCCAGCTGCAGGAAGAACAACTTCGCGGGATCGATGCCCTCGATCCCGGCAGGGTCGTGGCCCCGCGACAGAACGTGGAAGCTGTCGAGACAGACGCCCAGGTTCGCGCGGTCGGCACGCTCGACGATGTTCCACGCGTCCCGGTAGTCATCGACGAACCGCCCCCAGGCCAACGCCTCGTATGCGATCGAGATGCCGTACTCCGCCGCCGCGTCCGCCAGCTGCCCCAGCTGCCGCGCGGCGACCTCGGGGTCGGCGATCGTGGCCGTTCCGACATTGCTGCACACGAGCACCATCGAAGCCCCCAGTCGGCGCATCACCTCGAACTTCGCGCGAGCACGGCGCAGATTGTCCGCGAACGTCGCGTCATCGACGCCTTCACAGTCACGCAACGGCTGGAAGAGGTCGATCGTCAGTCCCAGACGCGCACACAGCGCGCGGATCTCCTCCGGCGACTCCACGGCCGCGACCAGGTCGGCATCCATGATCTCGACGCCGTCGAAGCCTGCGGCGGCGCAGGCGTGGAGCTTGTCGACGAGGCCCCCGGAGAGGCAGACGGTCGCTATCGAAGTGCGCATGGCGCTCAATGTACCAGACGGTTAATTAGCCCACGGTTGACATGCCGGCCGGTGGGCGTCAAAGTGTACTAACCAGTTAGTCCATTACGAACGGATGCCCCATGATCAGATCCCTCGGCCTCGCGACCGAGCCGGTCCACGCATCGACCGGGGTTCTCATGGGGCTGGTGGGTGAGGGAGTGCTCCCCTCCTTGACGCCCTTGCTGCAGATGGAGGAGGGCAGAGCCCAGGGCCTGAATCTCGTCGATCGAGCAATCGACTTCGATGCGTCGGGGTCGTCGGGGTTCGGCGCGGAGAAGCTCGCCGATGTGCTCGACTGGGCCGAACGTCTGGGATTCAGCGCGCTGAACATCACCTATCCCTGCAAGCAGGCGGTCATTCCTCTCCTCGATTCCCTGGACCCCGTTGCCGCTGCCGTCGGCGCGGTGAACACGGTGCTGTTCACCGCGGACGGACGGGTCGGCCTCAACACGGACACCACCGGGTTCGAGCGGGCCTTTCGCGCGGAACTGGACGATGTCCGGAGAGGGCGAGTCATTCAGCTCGCTGCCGGCGGCGCGGGGGCGGCCGTCGCCGACGCGCTGATGCGGTTGAGTGCCGAGGAACTGGTCATCGTCGACCTGGACTCGGATCGCGCCCGGAGCCTTGCGAAGTCCGTCTCCGAGAGGCACGGTCGCGCGGCGGTCCCGGCGAGCCCGGATGACCTTGCCGATCTGCTTCGGACAGCCGAGGGCATCGTGAACTGCTCGCCGATCGGGATGCACAATCATCCCGGAGCGCCCTTCGACCTCACACTGCTTCACGCGCGGCACTGGGTTGCCGACATCGTGTATCGACCGCTCTACACGGAGCTCCTCCGCGCCGCCGCGGCTGCCGGCTGCCGCACGATGCACGGCGGGCACATGGCGGTCGGTCAGGCGGCCGACACCTTCCACCTGGTCACCGGCCGAGCCCCGGACCTTCCGCGCATGCACCGGCACTTCGAAGAACTCATCGCCGCCCCGTAAGTGATCATCACCATGACAAAGGAGTCAACAAGTGTCGCATCCACCCAGCGCAGCGCCCTCTGATGCCCCCGACCTGCCCGTCGACGCGGAAACGGGTCACAAGACCCCCGTCAAGGCGGCTGTCGCGAGCTTCATGGGCAGCGCCGTCGAATACTACGATTTCTTCATCTTCGGCACCGCCGCGGCGCTGATCTTCCCGCACATCTTCTTCCCCGACGGGGACAATGCAGCTCTGGTCATGTCGCTCGCGACGTTCGGGTTCGCCTACATCGCACGTCCGATCGGCGCGGTCATCCTCGGCCACCTGGGGGACAGGCTGGGACGCCAGCGGATCCTGATGTTCACGCTCGTGCTGATGGGCATCTCGACCTTCGTCATCGGATGCCTCCCGACGTTCGCGCAGATCGGTTGGTTCGCGCCGATCCTGCTCGTCCTCTGTCGTTTGATGCAGGGGCTTTCCGCCGCAGGTGAGCAGGCGGGCGCGTCGTCGATGACCCTGGAGCATGCGCCCGACGATCGGCGTTCGTTCTTCACCTCCTGGACGCTGTCGGGAACACAGGGCGGGCAGATCCTCGCAGCGCTCATCTTCCTCCCGGTGACGCTGATCCCCGACGAAGACCCGTTCAAGTACGAGTGGGCATGGCGGATACCGTTCTGGCTGAGCGCGGTCGTCGTCGTCGTCACGTTCTACATTCGTCGCACCCTGCAGGAGCCGCCGGCATTCGAAGAAGCGAAGGCCCACGGGGACATCGCGAAGATCCCGCTGTTCGACCTCATGCGATATCACTGGCGGGACGTGCTGCGAGTGATCCTGTGCGCGTTCATCGCCGCGGTCTCCACGGTGTTCGGAAACCTGGCGCTCGCCTACGGCAAGGAGGTCGGACTCGCCGAGAGTCTCACCCTGTGGCTCGTCGTGGTGGCGAACGTCTTCGCTCTCGGAACGCAGCCCCTGTTCGCCACACTCGCCGATCGCATCGGGCGAAAGCCGGTCTTCATCTACGGGGCGATCTCTTCCGCCGTCTTCATGCCGTTCTACATGCTGTCGATGAGCGGGGACAACATGGTCCTCACCTTCGCTCTGGCCGTGCTCACGTTCTCTTGCGGCTACGCGGCTGCGAACGCGGTGTGGCCTTCTTTCTACGGTGAGATGTTCTCTGCCCGGGTCCGGTTCTCCGGGCTGGCGATCGGCACTCAGATCGGTTTCCTGCTCGCCGGATTCGCTCCGTCGATCGTCGCCGGGCTCGGAGGCGTTCAGCAAGGGGGATGGGTCGTCATCTCGATCTTCACGGGAGTGGTGTGCCTCATCGTGACGCTCGCGGCACTCACCGCTCGTGAGACCAAGGATGTGCCGACCGCCACGCTGGGGATCAAAGTGATCGCCGGCTGATCGTTCCCGCTGCTGCGGTCATGCCGTTTCCGCGTCGTCGCCCGCGACGTCGAGGGCCAGCTTCCCCACATGGTGTTCGCGGAGCGCGCGGTGGGCGTCTTGCACACGAGTGAAGGGGAACCGCTGCGCGACGTGCGGCGTGAACGTGCCGGCGTCGATGAGGGAGTTGAGTCGTTCGAGGCCGGCATGGCTCCGGTCGCCGTCGAAGTGGAGGATCGGCACGGCGGGTGGTGTCGCGGGTAGGGGATGAACGCCGTGGGGCCAAGCGACGCGTCCTGAAGGGTGCATCGCGCGAAGCGCCTGCTCCAGCACGGATCCGCCGACGGTGACGAACGCCGCATTGAGCCCGTTCGGCGCGAAAGCCTCCGCCGCTGCCACGACGTCGTGCGAGCGGCCGTCGACGACGGCCGCGGCGCCGTGGCTCCGGGACAGAGCGACGCCGTCGGCGCCGGAGGAGACGGCAAGGACCCGGATGCCGCGCTGCTGCGCCAGTTGCACGACCATGTGTCCCATGCCCCCGCTCGCACCGAACACCATCAGCGTCTGGCCGGGCGCGAGATCGAGCAGATCGATTCCGCTCAGGGCGGTCAGGGCATCCCACGCCATCACGCCGGCCTCGGCCATCGACAGGCGCTCGGGGACGTGGGCGACGTGCTCCTCGGCGACGACACCGTACTCGGCGTAGAACCCTCCGCGCGGCACGGGCATCGACGCGGCATAGACGCGATCGCCGACCGCGAAGCGTGTGACTGCGCTGCCCACGGCGGCGATCGTGCCGGCGGCATCCCAGCCGAGTACGTAGGGGAAGGTCGAGGCGATACCGAACGCATCCTCATATTCCCCCTGGCGCTCCACGGCGTCCCAGGAGGCCACCCCCGCCACGGACACCTTGATCAGGACGTCGGACTCGCCCACGATCGGAACGTCGATCGTCCGAGGGGCGAGCTCATCGACGCCGCCGAAGCGATCGAGCACGATGGCCCTCATCCGTGCGGGAACACGGGGGACGTGAGGGGTGGGCAGGGGTGACGAGCTCATGCGTTCTCCTTCTCGGTGATCTTGGCGCGAGAGCATGGTGTCCGGAAGTTCTCCGGGCAGGGTGTTCGCGCTCCGACGGCGGAGCAGGCGTCGCACGTGGCCGGTCCGTCGCATTGAAAAACTTCGATGCATAGACGATCTCGCATGCATCGAAGCTTGTCAATACGTAGGGCACCGTTCCGGGAAACACGTCACGCTCGACCGTTGCCCGGGCCGAGCCCCGACGACGATCGAGCGTGATGCGCAGTCAGCTAGCGGTGCTGCCGAGTCACGCGGGGAGGAACGCGGTAAGGCCGGTACCGATGAAGGTCAGGATGATTCCGACGGCGACGATCACGCCACCGATGAGTGCCAGCGTGTTGAGGATGATTCCCCAGACGGCAAGCGTTCGGCCTGCGGGTTCGCGACGAAGCGAGAAGAACCCTGCGACCAGACCGGCGATCGGTACGAGGAGCGTGATACCTGCGAAGAACGAGACGATTCCCGTGACGAGGCTCGCCAATCCCAGCATCTTGGAGCGCAGGCCCTCCGTGGGGACTGCGCTACCAGAAGCGTTCGGGACGGTGGATGTTGACATGATCTGTATTTGCTTTCCTGGTTGAGTGTGAGTTGCGCGGCCTGTCGGGTTTCTGGGTGCAGCGCAGGGAACTCAGCAAAGCTAGGTGGCCAGCCTCGCTCCTCGGCGTTGAATGCCTCCGATGCCGTGCTCCTCGCGTGGTTCTCCGTGTCTTCGAGCCGAAACCACGCGCGCCGATGACGTGATCGGCGGTAGTCGACGTGTGAGCCGAGTAGCCGCCGTGTCAGCGACTCGCGGTCGTTGAGACCTTCTCCACTCCGACGAACTTCATCATTTGCTGGCCGTAGAGGCAGGTCTGCAGGGTGAGTTCGCCCTGTATTCCGATGAGGTCGTCCGAGGTCGCGACGCGCTTCGGCAGCATCCGGACATCCACCACGGCATAGGTGACTCCGTCGATGGAGAGCTGCTGGCCCACCTCCCACGGGAGGATGACGTCCCCACCGCAGTTGTTGTGGGCAGCCCACGTGGGCACCGTGCCGGGGTTCTCATAGCGGACCATCTCGGTGAAGGTGCCGTCGCACCGGTCCAATTCCCTCTCGTCGCCCGGGACGCCGAGCGTGACGTGCGGGAGCGTTCCGCTCGCCTCGGTCTGAACCGTGGCGATCGCGATCTTCGTCTCGCCGTAGACGCGCTCGACCTCGGACGGAGCGAAGATCACGGCGACGAGCACCGCCGCCCCCACAGCCAGGAGCATCCCCGCGAACAGGGTGCGCGTGCGAAGCGCTCGGCGTGACCTCGAGGATCGGGTGAGCGGGCGAGAGGGGGGATGCGGCATGGGTCGTGGCTCCGGACGAGAAGGGCAGCTGATCAGTATCGCCACGGAGCGGTCTGCGAGTACCGGTCGCCACAAAGGTCACGTAGCCGCGCTGCCATGATTCAGTGATGACAGCAGCCCGCTCCGTGGTCCGGAGGGCGGAACTCCGCGGTGCGTTCTCTCTGTGCGGAGAGCTAAGACAGGACCTCGACGTGCTGCGCGAGCGCTTTCCGGTTCGACACGTCGAGCTTGCGCATGATGCGATGCATGTGACTCTCGACCGTGCGCACGCTGAGCACGAGGCGCGTGGCGATCTCCTGGTTGGAGAGACCCATCGCGGCGAACCTGCCGACCTCGCGCTCGCGCTCCGTGAGGGTGACGGCCGCGGCCCCGAATCTGGCCGTGTCGAAGGCCCGGTCTCCGTGAGCGGCGCGAATCGCGTGCGCCGCGCTGTCTGCGGCCCGGCGTGTGGCGTCATCGCCCCTCTCGAGCGCCGTGGTGCGCGCGATCTGGCACGCCGAGAGGGCGAGGCCGACCAGCCCCACCTGCTCGAGCTCTTCCACGCACGCGAGCATCGTGACCGGGTCGCCCTCGGCGAGGGCGGAGACGTAGTCACCGTGCGCCTGAAGCAGGCGGGCGTCCGGGAGTTCGTCGAGCGCGCGACGGGCGACCGCGAGGCGCTCCCCGACGGGGGCGAGCTCGAGCGAGGACAGCATGCCGAGCACTGCGGCGAACCGTGCGCCACGATCCCACAGCGACTGCGACGACGCCCACATGTCATCCGCGGCCGCCTGCACCTTTCCATCGAAGGCCAGGAGCTGCGCACGAGGCCAGGCGTGGGTCTGGCCGGGTAGCGGGCCGTCGAGAATGGAGGAGCCGTTGATCTCCTGGGCGATCTTCTCTCCCAGGCTCAGTTGTCCGCGTCGGATCGCCACGACGGACGCGATGGTCAAGAGCGAGAGTTGAACGCCGGGAGGCAGAGGCGAGGGCTCACCGGCGGCGAACACCGTCTCCACGATCTCGTCCACGGCGGCGTAGTCACCCGCGAGGAGCTGCACGAGGATCACCGCGGCGCCGAACGCGCGGAGTGCATCGATGTCGAGATACCCGTGCGCCTCGTCGAACCCTTGCTGGAGGGTCTCGAGCGCGGCACGATGCGATCCGATCCCGAGCAGGGCGAGGCCGTGCAGGACGCGGATCATGTAAGCGTCTCGTGGGCGCTCGACCGTCTCCGTGGCAGTGTGCACCCTGAGCGCGTCGCTGAACCGACCCGTGGAGACGAGCACCAGCATCTGCGTCTCCCACAGCTGCAGCTTCACATCGTCGGGCAGGTCGTCGGTGACCTCGAGCCGTGCGCCGAAGTCGTCCGGGATGCGTGTGAGGTTGGCCTGGAGGCGGACGTCGACGGCGTCGAGCATCCGGGCGTAGGGACCGAGCGTGATCGAAGCCTCGCTCAGACGCCGCTGAGCACCGTCCAGATCGTGGTCGACGTAGGCGGTCCACTCCGCCCGCAGGCTCTCGAAGTCAGCGCGTCCGGCAACGTCTCCGTTGCTCGCGTCGGTGGTGTCGAAGACGTGTCGGACGGTCTCGGTGACGGTCGGGGTGTGCGTGTGCATCAGTGCACGCAGATACCGCACGGCGCTGCTCGCCGAGGGGTTCGCCTCCCATTCGGAAGCCGTCACGATCCTGCGCGCCCGGGCGCGCTCTTGGAGCAAGCGGACGAACAGCGCCTCCTGCGTCCCGAAAGTCGGCTGGCGATTCTCACGTTCGGCGAGGATCGCCGAGGCGGATCCGGCCGTGCCGAGGCGCTCGACGATCAGGGCGGTGAGTCGGGTGCGTCGCGCGGTCAGTGGCTCGTGGCGGAAGAACTCCACGATGAGCGGGGGCACGACGGTCACGAGCTGCCGCGCGCCACTGGAGATGAACGTGATCATGCGACGTTCCTCGAGCAGCTCCAGCGTGCCCCAGTCGATGAGCTTGCGCACGGTCTCGATGTCGGCCACGCCGACGATGGCGATGATCTCGATCGCGTCCCGGGCGGCATCGTCCAGATCCTCGAGGTGCGCTTCGAGCACCGCGCGCAGGCCCGAGCTCCACAGGTCGCGGGTGGCGACCCACTCCTTCCCTCCGCGGAGCGCGATCCTCTGCTCGCGGATACAGGCGTCGACCAGGCTCAATGCCAGCCCGATGTTGCCCCCGGACTTCGCGAAGATCCGGCTCATGGTCGCCGCCTCGATGGGCCCCTTGAGGTAATGCTCCAGCGCCTTCTCCATCTCCTCGAAGCGCAGAGGAGACATGTCGATCACATAGGAGGGTTCCAGGGTGGAGGCGGCGAGGCCGGTCGGGGTGTGGCGCGCACGCAGCCCCTGCAGCCGGGAGAGGACGATGGGGATGCCGCTCGAGCGACGAACGGCCTCGGCGACGCCCCAGGACGACTCATCCAGGTCGTCCCAATCGTCGAGGAACAGCACGGAGCGGGGTAACCGCAGAGCATGTCGCAGAGCTTCGGCCGTCTCGTGGAGCCCACTCGTCGAGCGCTGCGTCCCCGTGGGGGGAATGCCGGCGAGGTGCAGTGCGGCGAGCGGATGCTGACGCAGCGAGGCGACGCCCCGAACCTGGATGACCTTCCACTCGCCCTCTTCCAGCCGAGCGCGGAGCGCCCTCAGGAAGGCGCTGCGGCCGCTGCCTCGTCCGCCGACGACGTCCACGCTGACGCCGGCATGCACCAGATCCAGCGCGGCGGCCAGGCTCTGCTCCCGACCGATGACCATGGCACGACCCCGCTTCCTCACGCGGACACTCCTAACCGAAAACTAGACCTGATCCCTGCGCGACGGAAGTCCGTGTTCCTGTGGGGTTCGGCCGCGCAGCCGTCCGCGACGCGCGCGGATCAGGATGAGATGACAACGGCGCTACCGAGTCGGATTCTGTTTCCATGCGGGTTCGCGATCGTCGTTGAGCGATCACGCACGGGGGGAGCTGACCCAGGGACACCTTTCAGTACGAGAGGGACCTGTCTGGGCGCGCACGCAGTCCGTGCGCGGTGGAACTTGGTGTTTTGCGTACCACGCCGACGACTTAGGTGCGTTTTTCGTGTCCACTCGGTACCGCGATCTCGAGACGGTGGGAGAGCGCTTCCGATTCAGGTTCTGGAGCGACTACGGCCTCCTCGCCGCGACCTACGCAACCTGTGCGCGGGGCTACGGCACTCTCGGTACGGCACCGGCCGCGGCCTCCCTCCGGGCCTACCTTGGAGATGCCCAACACCGTTGGATCGCCGTCGGCGCTCGCCGAGGTGATGTGACACGGGCGGTCTTCCGCGGCCCATCCTGACGGTTCCCCGCCCGTGTCATGCTCTCGTCCGGTGAACGCGGACCGTATGCCGTCTGACTACGGGTACGGCGCGTAGAGCCACGGAGTCGCGTACGGATAGCGGGGAGCCGGGCACGGAGCCGTCCTCATTCGGGTACTGGTATCGAACCCGATCGTCGAGCGCCCAGCGAGTTGCCCCATCTACTTGCATGCGGCGTTGTCTGTTCCAGCCCGCCGAGACCTGGCGTGCTCTCTTTCCCGCGCGCCGAAAAGCTTCCCTGTACGAAAGGTACCTTCTCCATGGGATCACGAAAACCACGAACCCGATACTTATTGTCGACGATTCTCGCGGGCACGATCGCCGTGCTCACGAGTCTCGTGGTCGTCCCTCCGAGTTTCGCCGCCACGGTCGTGGGTGAGGACGGCCTGACGGTCGACGTCTCCCCGAACCAGGTCGTCGAAGCGGATGCCGACGGCTTCACGCTGACGATCACGGACGACAATCTCAGTGGCGCGGACTTCGACTCGTACCAGGTGTCGGGAATCCCGACCGGATGGTCGCTCGTCGTCGACGGCGGAGCGGCTGAGCTGGTCTCGCCCGATCCACTGATCTATTCCATTCCGCGCGCGCACAGCGAGCTGCGCGTCGTCGCACCCGCCGACTACGTCGGCACCCTGTCCGGTGTGAAGATCGCGCGAGACACCAACGGACCGAACCTCGTCACCGACTTCGACAACGGGACCTTCGACTACCTCGGCGAGTCGATGCCTCAGATCGCGGCGAACACGATCTACGCCTGGGACGACCCCTCGACGGTCCACGAGACGGAGGGATGCAACCCTTCGACGCCGTACTACGGACCTTGCGACGGGCAGTACACGATCTGGCCGACGACCAACTTCGGTGGTCCCGACGCGGATCGCTACAACGTGCTCTGGGCGGATGTCCGTTCGATCGACGACGCACTCCCCAACGCCGGTGCCACCTCCAGCGAGGTGATCTGCAGTGCGGATCCGATGAGGAGCCCGGCCGCGAACCTCACTCAGGTCACCACCGAGCAGTCAGCCGCTTCAGGCAAGGTGCTGATGATGAACGGTTCGATGTCGTTCCCCACGCCCCACGACCTCATCTCCACGACGGTCAACGGCCTGGAACCCGGCGCCACGTACACGGTCAAGGGTCACGTGACGAACATCAGCTACAGCGCGGGCAATGTGCTGCCGGTGCAGTCTGCGTTCTACGTGACCGACAGTGAAGAGACCAAGAACATCGGTTCGTCCCTCCCGATCGCGAAGCAGAGCTCCTGCCTGACCCAGGATGTCGTCTGGGGACAGAACGTCGGCACGTTCGTCGCCGACTCGCTCGGTACGGCGACGATCGGACTGCGCAACTACGCAGCCGGCGGCTTCGGTAACGACTTCGCCGTGGATAACATCTCCCTCGTGAAGATGGCCAGTGTCTCGTTCGACCTCGTCGTCCTCGACACCCCGGCCCCGGGGATCGCGCTCGACAAGGACTACGTCGTCGTCGATGACGCGAACGATAACGGGATTAACGACCCGGGCGACGTGATCGCCTGGACGTTCGACGTCACCAACACCGGCAATGTCGCGTTGGAGAACGTCGTCGTGGATGACCCGCTGCTCGACGACCTGGGTCTCACGATCACGTGTGACCCGACGTCCCTGGCCGCCGGCGAGTCCGCGACGTGCCGTTCGGAGGACTACACGATCACGGAGGCGGACGCCGAAGCCGGCGAGATCCACAACGTGGCTACTGCGACCGGTACCGTTCCGCCGGGCACCCCGGGTGACCCCGAAGACCCGGTCAGCCCGCCCGACGAGGTCATCGTCCCGATCGAGCCGACCCCGGCTCCGGGAATCGCGCTGGAGAAGGACTACGTCCTGGTCGACGACGCGAACGGCAACGGGATCAACGACTCGGGCGATGTGATCGCGTGGACGTTCGATGTCACCAACACCGGTAACGTCGCGTTGGAGAACGTCGTCGTGGATGACCCTCTCCTGCAGGATCTCGGCATCGACGTGATCTGCGACCCGGCTCCTCTGGCTCCTGGTGAGTCGGTGCTGTGCCGCTCGGGTGACTACACCATCACCGATGCGGACGTGGAAGCGGGAGAGATCCACAACGTGGCTACCGCGACCGGTAACGTGACGCCGGGTACTCCGGGTGACCCGGAAGACCCGGTGAGCCCGCCGGACGAGGTCATCGTCCCGACCGAGCCGACCCCGACTCCGGCCATCGCGCTGGAGAAGGACTACGTCCTGGTCGACGACGCGAACGGCAACGGGATCAACGATGCCGGCGACGTCGTGAAGTGGACCTTCGCCGTCACCAACACTGGCAACGTGCCACTGGACGATGTCCGTGTCGTGGACCCGCTGCTGGACGAGCTGGGTGTCGCGATCACGTGTGATCCGACCTCCCTGGCTGTCGGTGAGTCCGCGGAGTGCGAGTCGGAGAACTACACGATCACGCAGGCCGACGCCGAAGCAGGAGAGATCCACAACGTCGCCACCGCGACCGGAATGGTTCCTCCGGAGACCCCGGGCGACCCGGAAGACCCGGTGAGCCCGCCCGACGAGGTCATCATCCCGACCGAGCCGACCCCGGCCCCGGGGCTCTCGCTCGACAAGGACTACGTCGTCGTCGATGACGCGAACGGCAACGGGATCAACGACCCGGGCGACGTGATCGCCTGGACGTTCGAAGTCACCAACACCGGCAACGTGCCGCTGGACGATGTCCGTGTCCAGGACCCGCTGCTCGACGAGCTGGGTCTCGCGATCACCTGCGATCCGACGTCCCTGGCCGCCGGCGAGTCCGCGACGTGCCGTTCGGAGAACTACACCATCACGGAGGCCGACGCTGAAGCGGGAGAGATCCTGAACGTGGCCACCGCGACCGGAACGGTTCCTCCGGAGACCCCGGGTGACCCGGAAGACCCGGTGAGCCCGCCCGATGAGGTCATCGTCCCGACCGAGCCGACTCCGGCTCCCGGGCTCTCGCTCGACAAGGACTACGTCCTCGTCGACGACGCGAACGACAACGGGATCAACGATCCCGGCGACGTCGTGAAGTGGACCTTCGCCGTCACCAACACCGGCAACGTGCCGCTGGACGATGTCCGTGTCCTGGACCCGCTGCTGGACGAGCTGGGTGTCGCGATCACGTGTGATCCGACCTCCCTGGCCGCTGGTGAGTCCGCGGTGTGCGAGTCGGAGAACTACACGATCACGCAGGTCGACGCCCTTGCCGGCGAGATCCACAACATCGCGACGGCGACGGGCGCGGTTCCTCCGGAGACCCCGGGCGACCCGGAAGACCCGGTGAGCCCGCCCGACGAGGTCGTCATCCCGCTCGAGCCGCTCGTGGCCGGCCTGGAGCTCGTCAAGTCGGCGCAGCTCAACGACACCAACGGCAACGGCTGGGCTGACGCCGGTGAGACGATCGACTACTCCTTCGACCTCACCAGTACCGGTACTGCTGAGTTGACGGATGTCTACGTCGACGACCCGATGCTGACGGACGCCGGTATCGCGGTCGAGTGCCCGCAGACGACGCTCGCGCCCGGCGAGTCCATGACCTGTCACGCCGTGAAGGGGTACACCGTCACGGAGCAGGACGCGGAGGACGGTCAGGTGTACAACGCCGCGACCGGCTACGCCGAGGTCCCCGACAACGTCGAGCCGATCGATCCGCCCGAGAGCGATGTGACCACCCCCGCTGACGAGGCTACGTACCTCGCGTCGACGGGCGGAAGCAGCCTGGGCATCATCGGCGGCGCGGCTGCGCTGCTCGTGGTCGCGGGAGGAGTGCTCCTCCTCGCGCGACGGATGAAGCGCCCGGTGATCGAGGCGTAACAACCGCTGATCACGTCACAGAGCGGCGTGCCATGTCTACCGACGCGGCACGCCGCTCTGTCGTCTCTCAAACGGACTCTCCGGAGCCGTCGGTACTCACTGAGGGGACGAGTTTCTGCTCCTATGCGGAATTCCGTAGCACGTTCTACTTAAGTCGAACGGTTCTTGGAACAAGGTCGCGCTCGATCTGGTGATGTTGTGACTGGGGGAGACGGGGACGCCCGTCAGTGCTCCGACGCGCGGCTGGGGGGCCGCCGTCGGAGTGGCGCCGTGGGGAGGCGCCTCGGTGTGGTGGCCTTGCCGTGGGGAGCAAGGCCACCAGCCACCGTCGCCGCTCTTCTCCCGGGCGCACTGCGGCCGGAAGGGGTCGTCAGACGCTGCCGTCTGGTACGAGGCCGTCTTCGACGGCGCGCCGGAAGAGATCCACCTTCGTGAAGGCCGGTCGACCTGCGGTCACGTATTTCCGGCGGATGCCTTTGATGTGATCCACGACCGTGTTCCGACTGATGCCCAGCGCCTCACCCACCTGCGCCGCCGTGTATCCGGTGGCGTACAGCTCCAGCACCTCACGTTCCCGGGGAGACAACGCGACCTCGGGTGCGAAGAGCGGAGTCCTCGTGCTCGAGTCGAGCTCCCGCGCTGCTGAACGGTTCCGCTGGGTCGCACGGATACCGGCGATGACCCGGTGGAGAGGATCGGTCTTCCGCATGCTCTCCACACCGGCGGATCCCGGCACCTGTGCAGCGGAGAGCATCGGTGAGACGCCGGAGAAGACCAGGACTCCGATGCCGCGCGACACGAGTGCTTCCCAGGGAGGTGGCTGCGAAAGGGGCCCCCCGATCGCGGGGTCGACCAGCACCACGTCGAGGGTCTTCCCGGCCGAGAGCAGTTCGCGGACGCTGCGTGCCGAGCAGACGAAAGTCATGTCCGGTTGCGCGTTGATCAGGACCGTGATGCCCAGCACGAGCGCCGGCTGGTTGTCGATGATCCCCACGCGAATCGGCACGGATCAAGATTCGATGCCGAACCGTGACCGCGGTGGTCGCCTGCGTCGAAAGGGGTACACCGCGGGCCGAGAATTGCGTAGTCGGTTCCAGCCGTTGCGTAGTCGTCGCCGGTGTGACGACGTCGACCCGCGCGTGCCGGAGCTGGACGACCATGGGGGAGGGGAGATGGGCGGTCGTCCAGCCCGGACCATGAGATGGTCACAACCTATGGCGCTTCCCGCGGAAGGTAAATCCCCAGTTGTGGGGATACGCAGGGAGTCTCCCCCGGCATGGAGAACCTGGCGGCGGCATCGTGCGTCGAGCGGCTTTGCGTGCTGTCCGGAGGCGTTGCGTAGGAGCGACCCGGTGCCTCCGTGCCGTGGCATCCGACGCCTGTCGACAACCATGCCTTGTGGGCGGCCCTTCCCCGCGCTACTGTCCGAGACACAGACACACGGGCCACCCACCCGCGGGTCTCGTCGTGGCAGTACCGGCATTCGCGTGGATGGTCGATCTCATCTGCTGTTCACACGAGATTGGTGCGGTGGTGAAGATGCGAGTCGTGAAAGCCCGATCACGTGCGCGAGGCGTGGCCGCCTTGCTCGCCGCGGTCAGCGTCGTCGCCGCTTCTCTGATCTTCGCGTCCCCCGCGTATGCTGCGGGCTCGGTGCTGTTGGACGAGACGTTCGGAGGTGAAACCGTTCCCGATGTCCGAGCGATCGGGCTGGATGGGGCATGCATCACCGGGGCCACCGCTGCGCCGCCACCCGGGGCCTCCAACCTGGGCCCGTGCACGTTCACGAACGGTTCCCCGACGCCGGGGCTCCTTCCGGGATGGCTCCAACTCAACGATGAGAGTCAGAACCGGAACGGCGGGATGGTGTTCGATCGCGCACTCCCGGCGAACGCCGGACTGGCGATCGAGTTCGATCAGGCGCAGTACGGCGGCAGCGGTGCGGACGGAATCTCCTTCTTCCTCTCGGACGGTTCGCGGTCGCTCACGAGCACCGGTGGCATCGGAGCATCTCTGGGTTACGCGCCGTTCGTCTTCGGGGGTACATCGCAAGAGGGGGTAGCGGGGGGATACCTCGGTGTCGCCTTCGACGCCTGGGGGTACAACACCAACGACGATCAAGGCCGTGGCGTCGGGTGTCCGGCCCTGTCGGGCTACCTCTCCCCGCCACGCGTCGGCAACACCGTCACCCTGCGTGGGCCCGGCGATGGCTACGAAGGATATTGCTTCCTGGCGTCGACACGACTGGGCCCTCCCGGCGGTGCCTCCACGCTGCCGGGAGAGATTCGCAATGCCGTGGGGCCCGATGAGGCGGTTCGCAACGTCCGCGTGACGGTCTCGCCGGATGAGTTCCCTGTCGTGACCGTCGAGATCGACTTCACAGGAACCCGGACGGCGTACCAGACGGTCCTCTCCTACGTCATGGACGAGCGCCCGCCGGCGACGTACAAGTTCGGCTTCGCCGCATCGACGGGTGCAGAGACGGACGTGCACCTCATCCGCAATGTGCAGGTGATGTCGGTGAATCCACTCGGCGACATCAGCCTCGTCAAGCAGGTCGACCGCACCGATCCTCAGCCGGCGGCATACGGGCTCGGCGACACGATTCCCTACCAGTTCGTCGTCACCAACACCGGAGTCGAGCAGCTCACCGGGGTCGTGGTCGACGACCCGTTGATCGCGGACGTCAGCTGTCCGTCCACCGTGTTGGGCCCGGCCGGCGGGGCGGACTCGTCGATGGTGTGCACCGGCAGCTATACGGTCACCGCGGCGGATGCGCAGCAGACCAGCTTCGTCAACACGGCGACCGTGGTCGCCCAGAACAGCGTCGGGGAGCAGGTCACCGATGAATCCTCGGCGACGGTCGACATCACGATCGCTCATGCCTCGCTCGCCTTGACGAAGATCGCTGTTCTGAATGAGGGGAATGGGAATGGCTTGGCGGAGCCGGGGGAGACGGTCACGTATTCGTTCGCGGTGACGAATACGGGGACGGTGACGGTGACGGATCCGGTGGTGGATGATCCGCTGGTGG
>NZ_SJYZ01000016.1:44009-45039 GCF_004337555.1 Microbacterium sp. PI-1
GAGACGGTGACGTGTACGGCGGATGCGGATTACACAGTGACGGAGGCGGACATCCTCGCGGGTGGGGTGGTGAATACGGCGTCGGTGTCGGCGACGCCTCCGGCGGGTGTGACTCCTCCGGACCCGGTGGAGGACACGGTGACGGTTCCGACGCCGGTGGCGGTCGCGGGTCTGGGGTTGGAGAAGATCGCTGTTCTGAATGAGGGGAATGGGAATGGCTTGGCGGAGCCGGGGGAGACGGTCACGTATTCGTTCGCGGTGACGAATACGGGGACGGTGACGGTGACGGATCCGGTGGTGGATGATCCGCTGGTGGGGTCGGTGACGTGTCCGGTGTCGATCGCGCCGGGGGAGACGGTGACGTGTACGGCGGATGCGGATTACACAGTGACGGAGGCGGACATCCTCGCGGGTGGGGTGGTGAATACGGCGTCGGTGTCGGCGACGCCTCCGGCGGGTGTGACTCCTCCGGACCCGGTGGAAGACACCGTCATCGTACCGACGGCGATTCCTGATGCTGGTCTGTCCTTGGAGAAGATCGCGAATCTCGCAGAAGCGGATGGTGACGGGATCGCCGAGATCGGCGATGTCATCAGCTACGAGTTCCTCCTCACCAACGTCGGCAATGTGACGCTGGTGGATGTCGGGGTCAGTGACCCGACAGTCGGCACGGTGATCTGCGACACGACCACGCTCGCGATCGGCGAATCCACCACGTGTGTCGCTCCTGCCACGCACGTGGTGACGGAGGATGACGTCCTTGCCGGGGCGGTGACGAACACCGCGACCGGCGTGGCCACACCGCCGGTGAATGTCGGGTTCCTTCCCCCGATCGACACCGCTATCGTCCCGACCGTCGAGGCGTCGGCGGGGCTGTCCATCGTGAAGGACGCGACGATCGACGACACGAACGGGAACGGTCTCGCGGACATCGGCGAGACGATCGCCTATTCGTTCGTGGTGATGAACACGGGCACGGTGACGGTGAGTGACATCACGGTCACGGATCCTCTGGCGGGGAGTGTGACGT
>NZ_SJYZ01000016.1:45139-95757 GCF_004337555.1 Microbacterium sp. PI-1
GTCCGGCGACGTCGTTGGCGGGTGGTGCGTCGATGACGTGCACAGCCGATGTGCCGTACACGGTGGTGGAGGCGGATCTCCTCGCCGGTGGGGTGGTGAACACGGCGACCGCTGACGGCACGGTGCCTGACGGGGTGGAACCGTTCGAGCCACCCACCGACACGGTCACGACCCCCACCCCTGCTGACAGCGCGGGGCTGGCGATCACCAAGATCGCTCAGGTGGACGACGCGGATTCGAGCGGTCTCGCCGGGCTCGGCGAGACGATCGCCTACTCGTTCGTGGTGATGAACACGGGCACGGTGACGGTGAGTGACATCACGGTCACGGATCCTCTGGCGGGGAGTGTGACGTGTCCGGCGACGTCGTTGGCGGGTGGTGCGTCGATGACGTGCACAGCCGATGTGCCGTACACGGTGGTGGAGGCGGATCTCCTCGCCGGTGGGGTGGTGAACACGGCGACCGCTGACGGCACGGTGCCCGACGGGGTGGAGCCGGTCGAGCCGCCCACTGACACGGTCACCACACCGACCGATTTCCCCACGGCCGGAATCGAGATGGTGAAGAGCGCGACCCTCGACGATGCGAACGGAAACGGCCTCGCCGACGTCGGCGAGACGATCGACTACCGCTTCCAGGTGCGCAACACCGGGAATGTGACGCTCGCCCCCGTCACGATCGACGACCCGATGATCGGTGCTGTCACCTGCGACTCGGAGTCGCTGCCACCGGCGACGATGATGGAGTGCGCGGGTGCGCCCTACACGGTCACGACGGACGATATTGCTCGGGGCAGTGTCGTGAACGTGGCGACCGCGAACGGGACGCCCCCGGACGGCGTCGCGCCGCCTCCGCCGAGCGAGTCCACCGTCACCGTCGCCACCGCAGCACCTCCGGCTCCCCCCGCGCCCCCGGGTGGAGGGGGCGGCGGTCTCGCCGTCACCGGTGCGGCGCTGGGCGGAGGACTCACACTCGCTGCGCTGCTCCTGGGGCTGGGCGCAGCCCTTCGCGCAGCCGATCGTGTCAGCCGGAAGGAACTGCTCATGAATGCGAAGAGCGTGCTGTAGGAAGAGACGAGATCACGATGGGGAGCCGAGAAGGCGGTCGGTCGCGACGAACGCTCCTGGCGAGCGGCGGGCTCCTGGTCGCGCTTGCCACGGTGATGCTCGTAGCCGTTCCCTCGCAGGCCAGCTTGCAGGATGCGGGCGCGGTTCAGGCGAGTGTGCGCAGCACCGATGCTGTGCCGATTCAGTTCGCGGGGATCGATGCGGGCGAGAGCTACTCGATCGGCTGGACTCCGGACGGGGCCCTGTACACGTGGGGCACCAACGCGAACGGTGTGTTGGGAGACGGGTCCACGGGTGGCTCGCGCCTCATCCCGGAGCGTGTCGTCGCGCTCAACGGAGAAGTGGTGATCGAAGCATCCGCCGGCATCAACACGGCGATCGCGCTGACCCAAGACGGCGAGGTGTTCACCTGGGGAAACTCAACCATCTCGGGGACGACCCCCACGCCCACCGCGCATCCATTCTTCGCGTCACTCGCTGATCCGGTCGTCGGTGTCTCCAGTGGAGGCTTCTACTACCTCGCCTGGACCGAGAGCGGGGCTCTCTACTCGTGGGGCGACAGCGGTGGAGGGCGCCTGGGGCGGGCGGCGACGGGTCAGAGTCCTCCTGCCCGAGTGTCCGCGCAGGCCATGCTCACGCGGAATGTGGAGGACGCCTCCGCCGGGCGGTTCGGGGGAGCTGCTCGCGTCGACGGTGGTAGCACCGTGATCGCCTGGGGGAACCTCCTCGGGGCCGCGTCCGGCTCGATCGTCACGGGGATCACCACCCCGCCGGCGGCCGGCGTCACGGTAGGCAGCAACAACACCCTGGTCTGGACGGCGAGCGGTGACCTGTTTCACGGGACGGCGAGCGCATTGTCACCCGTCGCGGGCGTCACCGGCGTCGTCGGCGCCGCAGCCTCGGTCCCGTCTGCGGGAATCTCGTCGTTCTACGCGTGGACGTCGGGCGGGCAGTTGTTCGCGTGGGGAGCCAATGCGGGGGGCCAACTCGGTCTCGGCACCAACAGCACTGCTGTGGCGGACCCGACACTCGTTCCACTGGCGCCCGGCTCGCTCACTCGCGAAGTCGGAGCGGGAGCGGGCCATGCCCTGTATCTCGGCCAGGAGGGCACCTTCGCCTCCGCAGGCAGCAATGGAAACGGCCAGCTCGGCACAGGCAACACCACCCCACGAAACGCGTTCGGTGCCACGGTTCCCGTCTACCGCTGGCCCTGACGCGCGGCGATCGGTGATCCTCGGGTCATCCCATCGCCCGCACGATCTCGGCATGTCCGCGGTCCCGGGCGGTGTCGCGAGCGGTGCGCCCCTGGAAGTCGGCGATGCTGGTGTCGGCGCCCGCTTCGACGAGGAGGCCGACGACCTCGACGTAGCTCGCTGAGCCGTCTCCGAAGAGCACGGCCTCGAGCAGGGCGGTCCATCCGAGGTCGTTCACGTGGTCGACCGGGACCCCCGCGGCAAGGAGGATCCGCACGGTTTCGGCATACCCGTGCTCGCTGGCCGGAATGAGTGCCGTTCCGCCGAAGCGATTGGTCGAGGTGACGTCCGCGCCGTGCCGGATCGTCGCCTCGAGGATCCGGTCGTAGCCCTCCGCGCCCGCGTACAGGAATGCGGAGTCCTCGATGTCGTCCTTCGCATCGGGATCGGCGCCCGCCTCGAGCAGCTGGATCGCGGTGTCCGCGCTGTTGCTCTTCGTCGCGATCACGAGCGGTGTGCGGCCGGAGGAGTCGCGGGTCTCGAGCTCGGCGCCGGCGTCGATCGCTTCCGCGATGGCGGCATGATCGTCGCGCGCGACCGCGTCGAACAGGGCAGTGGTCGCGGCGGCAACCTCTTCAGCCGACGGGCTCGGCGAGGCATCCGCAGATGGCGACGCGGTCGGTGCGTGCGGCGTGACGGAGACCGCGGGGGCTCGTTCCGGCGTGCACCCGACGAGTGGCACTGCGGCGAGCGTGAGGATGATCAGAGCGGTGTGGGTCCGGCGAGCGGGCATGGGATCTCCTCGGTGGGTGAACCGCGGTCTCCTTCCAGCCTCGCCGACGACGTGCCGGCACGAATCAGCCGATCGATAGAGATCCGCTCACGGCGCGTCGGCGGTCAGATGCGGACGATGCCCTCACGGACGGCATGCGCGATCGCCGCGCCACGACTGTCGACGCGCAGCTTCGTGTAGATGTGGTGGAGATGCGACTTCACCGTGCCCTCACTGACGAAGAGCGCATGTCCGAGTTCTTTGTTGGAGTACCCGCGCGCGAGGAGCTCGAGCACTTCGATCTCGCGCGCGGTCAGTGTCTCGTCCGGCTTCTGCGTGCGTCCGAGCAGGCGGGTCGCGATCGTCGGTGAGAGCGCGGAGATCCCGGCGGCGGCGGAGCGGATGGCGGCGAACAGATCGGCGGGGCGTGAGTCCTTGAGGAAGTACCCGGTGGCGCCTGCTTCGATCGCCCGCACGATGTCGGCATCGGTGTCGTAGGTGGTGAAGACCAGCACGCGAGTGCCGGGCGACTCCGCCCTCAGGCGGGCGGTGAGATCGATACCGGAGATCTCTGCTCCGAGATCCAGGTCCATCAGCACGACATCCGGCGTCTGCGTCGCTGCGAGCAGGATGACCTCATCGACGTCTCCCGTCTGCGCCACCACGCTCAGGTCATCCTGGGTGTCGATCAGTCCGGCCATCCCGTATCTCAGCACCGGATGGTCGTCGACCAGCATCACGCGGATCATCGCTCGTGCTCCGCGGTGCGCGGGGGAAGGGGGCTCGACGGAACGGTGGCGGAGATGATCGTGCCGTTCCCCGGGGAAGACTCCACGTCGAACGTGCCTCCCGCTGTGGTCGCGCGCCAGCGCATCGCGCGCAGGCCGTAGCCGCGGTCGGCGCGGCCTGCGGCTTCGGGGTCGAATCCGATGCCGTCGTCACCGACGTCGATCCCGATCCTGGCCTGGTCGAAGGTCAGGGTCACGATCACCCGATCGGCGTGCGCGTGCCGGACGGCGTTCACCATTGCTTCCTGGGCGATCCGGAGCAGTGCGTGCGCCTGTGGTTCCGAGATCACGTGATCGGTGCCGATCACGTGCAACTCCGCGCCGAGTTCCGCCGCGGACGCGGCCAACGCCGATGCCAGGGAGTGTTCGGCCAGCCGTGTGGACGAGAGGCCGTGCACGACCCGCCTCGTTTCGACCAGGTTGGCGCGGAGGACGTCCTGCGCACGGTTCGACTCGGGTGATGCCCCGCCGTTCCGCTGCTCCTCTGCCTCGAGGAGCAGCAAGGCGCTGGCGGTCCCCTGCACCACGGTGTCGTGGAGTTCGGCAGCGAGGCGACGTCGTTCGGCTTCCCTCCCCGCCTCGCGTTCGGTCGATGCCAGCCGCGCCTGTGTCGTCTCCAGCTCGGTGATGAGCGCACCGCGGGCCGCGTGCAGGCGTTCGAGCGCCGCGTACGCGAGCGTGAGGATCCCCCCGGCGCACAGGGGGCCGAACAGCATTCCGATGTCGAGCCACCCCGACCATCGGTAGAGGCTCACTCCGACGGCGACGACGATCATGACCGTGAGCGCGAGGGCCCATGCTCCGGAGAAAGCGCGATGGGCAGCGAAGAACAGAGGGAGGGCGCACCAGGCGAAGCTGGGAGCCGCGACCACCAGGACGATCCAGGCGGTGATCGCGACCGCCACGCCGACGCGACGGCGAACCACGCTCGGCTCTCGGACCCGACCGGCGAGGTAGGCGAGCCAGGAGATCGACGCGCCGATGAGGACGAACACCCCGACCTCGTCGAGGCCGTGGTTCACGACGTACCGTGACCCGCACACGACCAGGAGCACCGCGAAGGCCACGTCCACGGCGATGTCGATGGTCGACATCTCGACGGGCCGCGTCGTGGAGTCCGAGGAAGGCGCAGGGGTCATGTCTCCCACGATTATCCGGGCCCCGGCTGAGTGCATCATCCGTTCGATAGATCCTGCGCTGGCTGATCGGTCGATGTGGCGGCAGTCACGGCCTCGAAGGATGGAAGAGCACATCCACCGAAAGGACCATCCGATGACCATGCTCCGCCCCCGTTCCCTGTTCACCGCCGTCGGGGCGGTTTCCGCCCTGCTCCTCCTGGCCGGATGCACGGCCGCCACGGAATCGGGCCCGACAGAACCCGCAGACACCGAGACAGCAGTCGTCACCGTGACCGAGGATGCCGTTGTCACCCCGTCACGTCTGACGGCCGAGACCGCGATGGTCGCCGCGCAGGCCGCCCTCGCCCAGTGCCAGGCCGACGGGCTCGGCTTCGTCAGTGTCTCGGTCGTCGACCGATCCGGGCAGCTGCAGGCGTTCGTGCGCGGGGACAACGCCGCGGCGCACACCATCGAGGCTTCGCAACAGAAGGCCTACACCGCGGCGGCCTTCGGGACCGACACGAGTGACCTCGTCGCTCGCGCCGACGCCCTCCGCGACCTTCCCGGAACCCTCTTCCTGGCCGGAGGCGTCAGCGTGAAGGTCGGTGACGCCTCCATCGCCGGCATCGGTGTGGGCGGTGCGCCTTCCGGGGACGCCGATCAGACGTGCGCTGCCGCCGGACTCGCCGCGATCAGCGAGGACGCCGAAAGCTGATCCGTTCGTGCCGCCCACCCACCCGAGGCCGGGCGGCACGAGGTCGGCGCCGTTCCCGGAGCCGCCCGCTACCGTGGGTGTCGACGATCCGGACGACCCGGTGAAGGGACGAACACCCATGCCGAGGAACACCGGGAGCGACGGCCGCATCCGCGAGGGATACTCCGCCCGCGCGGGGGAGTACGCGGAACTCTTCGGCGACATCGACCAGATGGATGCCGCCGACCGCGAACGCATCGCGAACTGGGCGGAGGGGATCGACGGTCGCCTCCTCGACGCGGGGTGCGGTCCCGGCCACTGGACGGCGTTCCTCGCCGCGCGAGGCCACGTGGCGGAGGGCATCGACCTCGTGCCGGAGTTCATCTCCCTCGCGACCGCCCGATACCCGGGTGTGCCTTACCGTGTCGCGTCGTTGTCCGAGGCCGACCTCGAGGAGGGCTCGCTCCGTGGCGTGCTCGCCTGGTACTCGTTGATCCATGCGAGCCCGGGCGAGCTTCCTTCGCTCCTGGCGACGGTGCGGTCGGCTCTCGAAGACGGAGGGGCCCTGCTCCTCGGCTTCTTCGACGGCCCCGACGGTGAGCCGTTCCCCCATGCCGTGACGACCGCGCACCACTGGAGCGTCGACGGGATGTCCGCGCTGCTGGAAGAGGCAGGTTTCTCGGTGATCGACAGTGAGACCCGCGTGCCGACCGGAGCACGACCTCACGCCTCGATCAGCGCCGTGGCGGTCTGAGGCGTCAGGGCCGGACGCGGACCGTGCGGCCTTCGAACGAGACCAGGTCCCCGTCGCGCAGCTGGCGGCCGCGGCGGCGATCCACCTCACCGTTGACCGTCACGTAGCCGTCGATGATCACTTCTTTCGCGTCACCGCCGGAGTCAAGGAGACCCGCGAACTTGAGGAACTGCCCCAGGCGGATCACCTCACCGCCGATGGAGATGTCGTCGATCGGTCCGGAACTCGTCATCCCTGAATGCTAGTCGCGCGGCAAGCGTTCGAATCGCGCACACGGCTCGATGGGGGCACCGGATGAAGCCATGTGCGCGATTCGGACGGGGCTCGATCAGTCGAGGTCGGTCCCGACGACCGCGAAGTCGGCGCTGAAGTCGATGTCGATCGAGCGGTTGTCGGAGGTGAGGACCGAGGCGTCATAAGGGCTGGTGTCATCCCCATCGACGTCGAGATCCGTGATCGTGCCCTCAGCCTCCTCGAAGGCTGCTGCGACGAGGGCGCGGATGGTGGCATCGTCGAGAGTGAGCGGGGGTGCGGTGTCATCGTCGTCCGCGGCGTCCGTCGCGATGACGGATGCGGCGAGGTCTTCGGTGACTCGCACCTCGCTCTCACTGCCGTCGGAGGCCGTCAACTGCACCTCCCAGGTCCCGTCACGCTTCGCGTCGATCGATGTGACCTCGCCCTCGGCGGCGCCGCGCGCGGCATCCGCGATGTCGATCAGCTCATCGGCCGAGGACGCGCCGATACCGGTCGCGGGACCCCGGTCGTTCATCCGCGCGTCGTCGCGCTCGCCGCGGTGCTCCTCATGGCGACCGTCGTCGTGGCGACCGTCGTCGTGGTGGCTGTCGTCGTGGCGACCGTCGCCGGAGATCGAGGGGCGGTGATCGTCGTCGAACTCATCACTGATTGCGGCGCCGACGGCGATACCGCCGCCTGCGAGGACGACGGCTGCCGCGATGCCGCCCCCGATGAGCAGTGCGCGCGTGCGTCCCGACCTGGGAGCAGCTTTCGCCGGAGCGGCGACCGGATCGGCTGCGGGGAACGTCGGGTGCTGCCCGTCGCCGACGGTCGGAGCGGCGGACTCCGGAGCCGGGGATACCGGAACGGTCTGCGCATCCGGGGTGCTCTCGGGCGTCTGGTCGGGGGTGGGGGTCTTGTCATCCATGACCCGATGGTCCCCCGGAGTCGCTGAAGCCATCCTGAAGCGACCTGAAGACCTCTTCAGGATCGACCACCCCGGGCGTTCAGGGCGCGACGGGCAGTGCGAGCACGAAGCGGGCGCCGCTCCAGCGCGAGTCGTCGACCATCAGCGTCCCACCGGCGGAGACGGCGATGCCGCGGGCGATCGCAAGCCCCAGACCGCTCCCGCCGGCGTCTCGGCTGCGGGCTTCGTCGAGCCGGACGAAACGTTCGAAGATCCGCTCCCGCTCCTCGACAGGGACCCCGGCGCCATCGTCTTCGACCATCACGAACACGTGCCCGTCCGCGGGGACGACACCGATGGCGACTCGGCCGCGACTGTGGCGGACGGCGTTGTCCGCGAGGTTCCGCACCAGTTGGCCCAGGAGACGGGGGTCCGCGTGCACCCGGGCCGCGGCGATCCCCGAGCCGTCGACGTCGAGTCCCGCCGCGCGCAATCGGCGCACCTCGCCCAGCGCGATGTCATCGAGGTCGACCGCTTCGCCGCGCGTGCTCGCCCCCTCGTCGAGACGCGCCAGGAGCAGCAGCGACTCGACGATGCCCTGCAGCCGGAGTCCCTCCTCCGACACCACCTCGGCCAGTTCGCCGATGCTCGTCACCTCCGGGTGGCCTTGCGCGAGCTCGGCGTGCTGGCGGATGGTCGCGAGCGGCGAACGCAGCTCATGGGAAGCATCGGACACGAAGCGTCGTTGTGCGGTGGCGGCGGCATCGAGGCGATCGAGCATGCCGTTCATGGTCGTCGCGAGTGCCGCGATCTCGTCGGCCGTCTCGGGCACCGGCACGCGCTGGTGGAGCCGCTCGGCGGTGATGCCGTCCACTTCTTCACGGATGCGTTGGACCGGACGCAGCGCGCGACCGACGACGAGCCATGTGGTCACCGCGACGAGCAGCAGCAGGAGGGGGACGGCGATCGCCAGCAAGGTCGCCACCGTCGCGAGGGTCTCGGCGTCGTCGTCGATCGCGACGGCGAGCACGAGCGTCCGGTCATCGTCGAGCTCTTCCGAGACGACGAGCACCGGGTCACCGTCGACCGTCGTCGTCTGCGGGTCATCGTCGATCGGGAGCGGTGTGGAGCCCAGCTTCTCGCGGGCGTCCTCGCTCGCGGCGCGGACGGAGCCATCCGGTCCGATGAGCTGCAGGATCTCATCGTCGAGGGCGTCGATGCCCCGGCCACCCGGTCCGCCCGTGCGGTCGGAGAGCTGCTCGAGACGTTGCTCCGCCGCACGCACGGTGTTCTCGTGCATGCTGCTGCGCAGGACACCGTAAAAGGAGAAGGAGCCGATGAGCAGGGCGACGGCCACGACCACCGTGGCTCCGAGCGTGGTCCTGCCGCGCACGGAGCGCCAACTGCGGCTAGCCACCGTCGGCCGCCAACCGGTACCCCGCACCGCGGACGGTCTCGATCGCCTCGCGTCCGAACGGCTTGTCGAGCTTGCGGCGCAGATGCCCCACGTACACCTCGACGATGTTCGGGTCCCCGTCGAAGTCGTCGTCCCAGACACCCTCGATGAGGGCGCGTTTCGACAGCACCTGGCCGCGGTGACGCAGGAGGTATTCGAGCACGGAGAACTCCCGCGCGGTCAGTGCCACCGGGGTGTCGCCTCGCCAGACACGATGCGCGGCGGGGTCGAGGCGCAGGTCCCCGGCCTCGAGGATCGCCGGGCGCGCGACGGCACCGCGCCGGACGAGGGCGCGCAGGCGTGCGACGAGGATCGCGAAGGAGAACGGCTTCGTGACGTAGTCGTCGGCCCCGGTCTCGAGCGCTTCGACCTGATCCCACTCGCCGTCCTTCGCGGTGAGCATCAGGACGGGCGTCCAGTTCTCCTCGGCGCGTAGCGCCTCGCACACCTTCCACCCGCTCATACCCGGCATCATGAGGTCGAGCACGATCGCGTCGTACCGGGTCTCCCGCGCACGCCAGAGCCCGTCGACACCGTTGTGCGCGACGTCGACGGCGAACCCCTCGGCCTCCAGGCCACGGCGCACGCCCTCGGCCAGACGCACCTCGTCGTCCACCACCAGGATCCGCATTCCTCCAGTGTGGCCCGTCGACGCTGAACCGCGGCTGAAGCGCGCTCCCCGCCCTTTCGAATCGCGCAAACAGCTCGATCTCGGCGTCAGATGCGACCAGTTGCGCGATCCGAAAGGGTCAGGAGAGGGCGGCCTGGAGCTCCCGGATCACGGCGCCGAGGGTTCCGGTGGCGAGGAGGCCCGGGCCGAGCGGGCCCGCCGTGTCCGCACCGAGGGGCGGGAGTCGTCGGAGCGCCGCCGCGGCTTCGGGGGAGAGGTGCGCGAGCTGCCAGTGCACCTCTCCGGCGCGAGCGTCGGAGTCGTCGGGGTGCGCGAGCTCGACCGCGCTCGCGGCATAGGCGGCCGCCCCGAACGCATGAGCGCCCATGTGCGCGACGCCCGCAGCCTGGGCAGCCGCCCGCGCAGCGGCCGCACCGGCGGGCGCGGTCGCAGCCTGGGCGGCGCGACCGGCGACGAAGCGGCGGCGGATCTCTCCCGCAGCGGTGAGTTCTCCCCGTGCGAAGGCGCGAGTTCTGGCGATGGCGTCGCGCGCACGGTCATCGTCCGGCGCCTCCCTCTCGAAGAGGGGCAGCACGCGTTCGGCACAGTCGGCGGCCCACACCGCGACCAGGCGCCGATCCTCCTCGGCCATGCCCTGCACGGTGGTCATCCTCGTCGCGCTCGGCGGTCGGCGCGAGCGCGGGCGGACTCGTGCGCGTCGCGGAGCAGGGCGAGCACGGTGTCCGACGTCCGCGCGGCCGGATCGATCACGCAGACCCACCCGGCCGTGCCGTACAGCGGATGCGGCTGGAACACATCGACATCGGTCGGCTGTGCGTCCGCGGCCACGAGTGGGTCGGCTTTGCCCTGGCCGACGTGGATGTTCACCCGGAAGCGCCCGGGGGTGTCGAGCGCGGAGGACTCGTCGTCCGGATAGTTCTTCGTGATGATCGTCCCGTAGGGCTGTGTGCGCTCCGGCATCCGCCCGTCCGGGGCGTAGTAGAAGTAGGCGTCTCCCCAGGAGAGCTCGGGGTAGGGGCCACCTGCTTGGGGGGTGATGACGAGGACGCCGTCGAATCCACGGACGGCATCGATGATCTTCTGCATGTTCATGCTTCAATGATGAAGTTGAAGCGCTTATGTGGAGTTTTTCTCCGTGGCGAAGGGAATTTCGATGATGAACCCTCAAGAGGTGACTCTGACGACAGCGCTGCTCGGGCGACGTGTGGGGTACTCGACCCAACAGGTGCGAGACCTGGAGAGGCTCGGCGTCCTCCCCGCGGCCGCGCGCGGGCCCAACGGCTACCGCCGCTACGGTCCGCACCATGAAACGGCGCTGCGTGCCTACCGGGCGATGGCAGCGGCCCTCGGCCCTGTGCCCGCACGACGACTGATGCCCGAACTGATCGACGCATCGATGGAAGACGCCGCCGAGCGGATCGACCTCTTGCACGCCGACCTCGCCGAGGAGCGCTCACGCGTGCGGGAAGCGCTCCGCGGCCTCGAGGTCGCCAGGGAGGAAGCCGACGACGACTTCGACGAGGATGATGCGATGGCCATCGGTGAACTCGCCCAGGCGCTCGGCATCCGCCCCTCCGCCCTGCGTCATTGGGAGCGCGAGGGGCTCGTCCACCCGCTCCGGAGTGCGGCGTCGGCGCGCTCCTACGGTTCCACGGCGATCACCGAGGCGCGTGTCGTCGCCGCACTCCGTTCGGGTGGGTACGGCATCCCTGCGATCGCCCGCATCCTCGACCAGGTACGCGCCCACGATCGCACGGACGAGGTGGAGGTGATCCTCGCGGAGCGGCTCGCGGCGCTCACCCGACGCAGCGTCGCGCTCCTCGCCGCCGCGGGGCACGTGCACGATCTGCTCGTTCTCCCGGTTCGACTCCGTAGGCTGGAGGCATGACGAAGAACATCTGGACCATCCTCGGCGTCATCCTCGCCGTCGTGATCGCGTGGTGGATCGTGAGCGCGTTGTTCTCGGTCCTCGCGTTCATCTTCAAGCTCGCGATCGTCGCGGTCGTCGCCGTGGTGGTCTTCCTCGTGCTCCGCGGGATCTTCAGCCGCAGCGACGACTGACGCACTCCTGCCCGTGAGCCTCCGCGTCAGGCCCGGGCGAACTCCCCGACCCGGTACTTCGCGGCACGGTGCGTGTCCTGCACCCGGTCGCCGCGACCGTGGAGCTTGTTGCGGAGGGTGCCCGGCGCGTACTCCTCCGGGTAGGCGCCGCGTTCGCGCAGGACCGGGATCACGTGCTCGATGATGTCCTGCCACGTGCCGGGGGTGACCGCGTAGGCGAGGTTGAAACCGTCGATGTCGGTCTCGTCCACCCAGGACTGCAGTTCGTCGGCGATCTCGACGCCGGACCCGACGATCGTGGGGCCGAGGCCGCCGATCGCGTTGTGCCGCCCGAAGTCCCCGACGGTCCATTCGCGGCCGAGGTCGGCCTCCTCCTTCAGGTGCTGCAGCACCGACTGGATCGCGTTGGACTCGACGTTCCCGACCGGCTCGTCCTCGGCGTACTGCGACAGGTCCACGCCCATCCATCCCGACATGAACGTGAGCGCACCCTCGGGGCTCGCGTAGGAGAGGTACTCGGCGTGCTTCGCGGTCGCCTCTTCGCTGGTGGCGGCGGTGATCACGGTGAGCAACGTGTAGATGCGGGCGTCGTACCGGTCGCGGCCCGCCGTTTCGAGGGCATCGCGGATGCGCTTCACGGTGCCGGCGAGCACTTCCTTCGAGGGCGCCGCGACGAAGATGGCCTCGGCGTTCTCGGCCGCGAACTTCACCCCGCGCGGACTGGCGCCGGCCTGGTAGATCACCGGCGTGCGCTGCGGTGACGGCTCGGAGATGTGGATGCCCGGCACGCTGAAGTGCTTGCCGTCATGCCCGATCGGGTGCACCTTGGCCGGGTCGGTGAAGATGCCGCGCTCGCGGTCCTCGACCACCGCGTCGTCCTCCCACGACCCCTCCCAGAGCTTGTAGAGCACCTCGACGTACTCGTCCGCATGGTCGTAGCGGTCGTCGTGGGCGAGCTGGTCCTCCTGGCCCATGTTCCGCGCGGCGCTGGGCAGGTATCCGGTCACGACGTTCCACCCCACGCGGCCCTGTGTGAGGTGGTCGAGCGTGCTCAGCCGGCGCGCGAAGGGGTAGGGGTGCTCGAAGGCGGTGCCGGCGGTGATGCCGAATCCCAGGTTCTCGGTGACGGCAGCCATCGCGCTCACCAGCAGGATCGGGTCGTTCACCGGCACCTGGGCGCCGTTGCGGATCGCGGCCTCGTTCGTGCCGCCGTAGACGTCGTAGGTCCCGAGCACGTCTGCGATGAAGATGCCGTCGAACGTCGCGCTCTCCAAGAGCTTCGCGAGGTCGGTCCAGTACGAGAGCGTGTTGTACTGCCGTGACCGGTCGTCGGGATGCCGCCACAGCCCGGACGACTGGTGGGCGACGCAGTTCATGTCGAAGGCGTTGAAGCGGATCTGACGTGTCATGCACCCATGAAAGGCGAACGGCGTGCGCGAATCCAGGGCGGCCGACACGCACGGACACAATCCGGTCCGCAGGACCGGCCCCTCTGGCATGCGCTCTCCTCCGCGGGCTCTACCCTTGACTGGTGACCGACGAGATCTCGACCGCCCAGCGTCTGGTGCGCCGATTCGCCCGTGAGACCAACCTGCTCGTGTCCGGTCGGGACTTCTCGGTCGTCGGGACGGATGCGGTGGCCGATGCGCTGCGATCCCTCCTCCCCGCCCTCGGTGCGCGCCTCGGAGACGGCGGTGTCACCTTCGCGCCGGGGGGATCCTGCGAGATCCTGCTCGACGGTGGGCCCCTCCCGGTACGGGAAACGGCCGAGGACCGCGTGGACGCGGCCGGACGGCACATGTCGGTCGCCACCGCTCTCGCCGCACGCCTGGGCGACGCCGGCACGGTGAAAGGACTCCGGATCGGCATCGCGATGGTGCTCGAGCCGAAGACCGCCCAACTCGCCCTGCTGCTGCGGGATGCCGGAGCCATCGTGGCCGTCTACGCCCATCCCGATGAGATCGACGTCGAGGTCGCCGCGGTGCTGCGCCGGCGCGGGATCCCGGTCGACGGGGATCCGAGCCTTTCGGGTGCCGCCGAGCGCGCTGCCGCCGTGGACTTCCTGCGCCGTGGCTTCGACCTGCTGCTCGACGACGGCTCGCACCTGATCCGCCTGGCGCACGAGGAGGGCCTCGCCGCCGAACTGCGAGGTGCCGCGGAGGAGACCACGAGCGGGCTCGCCCCGTTGCGGCTCATGGAGCGTGAGGGAGTGCTCGAGATCCCGGTCATCGCGGTCAACGACGCCCTGACCAAGACCTCCTTCGACAACCGGTACGGCACCGGTCAATCGTGCGTGTTCGCGATCGCCGATGCGCTGGACGCCGTGGGGATCGACCTCCGCGACCAGCCGGCCGTCGTCGTCGGCTACGGCCCCGTCGGTGAAGGCGTCGCGGCGCACCTGCGCGCGCTCGGGGTCGACGTCTTCGTCACCGAGACCGACCCCGTCCGCGCGTTGCGCGCCGCCCACGACGGATTCCGTATCGGCCGCCTGCACGACCTCGCCCCGGGCGCGCTCGTCGTCTCGGCCACCGGTGCTCCGCACACCATCGACGCCGAGGTGCTGCGCGCTGCGGCGATCGTCGCGGTCGCCGGGGGAGTTCCGCACGAGGTCGACCTCGACCCTGCCATGCTGCGACCGTACGCGGGCGAGAACGGCCAGGCCTCGAGTGCCGTCGAACGCGCCGGTGACGGAGCACTCGTGATCGCCCGGGCGGGCTGCGTGAACCTGTCCGCCGGTGAGGGCAACCCCATCGAGATCATGGATCTGTCGTTCTCGGTGCAGCTCTTCGCCGTCGGGCACCTGCTCGCGCACGACCTGCCGCCCGGGGTGCATCCGCTTCCGGCCGAGGCCGACACCACGATCGGCGCCGCCGCGCTCGCAGCCCGCGGTGAGCGCATCGACCAGCGCAGTCCGGCGCAGGTCGAAGCGCAGCAGGAGTGGCGCTCGCCACGGTTCCGAGGAGAGTCCGCATGAGTGCCGTCACGGTCTATTCGGCAGGACTCGTGGTGCCGATCACCGCGCCGCCGATCGTCGATGGGGCGGTCGCCGTGCGGGACGGCCGGATCATGCACGTCGGGGAGCGCGCATGGGTGCTGCATTCCCTCGCGGAACGGGGCATAGACGCCGACGAGGTGCACTGGCCGGGTGTCCTGACCCCCGGCCTCGTGAACGCGCACACCCATCTGCAGTACACCGGCATGGCCTCGGTCGGAAGCGGGCAGTACGACGGCTTCGAAGACTGGGTGCGCGCGTTCGACCCGGTGTACGAAGGCGGGCGTGACTGGGCCGCAGATGCTGCGGACGGCGCGACACAGGCGTTGCGGGCGGGTACGACGGCGCTCGCCGACGTGGTGACCGACCGCTCGGCCGCGACCGCCCTGCACGACGCGGGGCTGCACGGGATCACCTACTGGGAGGTGATGAGCTGGACCAACGCCGACTGGGCGCGCACCGGACGCGCGCAGGTCGAGCAGGCGCTGGACGCCCTGCCGACCCCGCCCGGGACCGGCCTGTCGCCGCACGCCCCGTACTCACTGGACATCGAGCCGCTCCTGGAGATCCCCGACATCGTGCGCGAGCGCGGCGGGCGCATCCACATCCACCTCGGCGAGGCCGCATTCGAGAGGGAGTTCGCGCACGAGCATCCGCAGGCGTGGCACACGGCCGGGCTCGCCAGCTTCCAGGAGCTGCGCAAGGCCGGATTCGGCACCAGCGCGACCGAGTTCGTCGACCAGCTCGGCGTTCTCGGACCCGACTGCCACATCGCGCACGGTGTGTACATGAGCGCCAGGGACCGTGCGATCCTGCGCGAGCGCCGCACGACGGTGGCCCTGTGCCCGAGGTCCAATGCCGTTATCGGACTCGAGGAGCCCCCGATCGCCGCGTACCTGCGTGAGGGCAGCCCGATCGCGGTGGGGACCGACTCGCTGTCGTCGAGCCCCTCGCTCGACGTGCTCGCCGATGTGGCCGAACTCGCTCGCATCGCCCGGTCGCAGGGATACACCGACCGTGATCTCCCTGCACGCCTGCTCGGCGCGGCCACCCTCGGCGGCGCCCACGCGATGGGCATCGACGTCGGCCCGGACCGCACCGGCTACCTCGCCGTGGGTGCGCTCGCCGACCTCACCTTCTTCGACGTGCAGGCCGGACCGGATGCCGTCGCGGAACTCGTCGACCACGGCGCCGGCCGCACCGCCGCGACCGTGGTGTCGGGCGAGGTCCGCTACGCGATCGACAGCTTCGACCGTCCGGCGGTCGCCCCGTGACCGTACCCGCATCCGAACCCGGAGGTGTCGCGTGACACAGCGCCCCACGACCGCCGAGCGCCTCGACCTCGCGCCGCATCCCGAGGGCGGATGGTTCCGCCGCACGTGGACGAGTCCGCTTCCGGTCGAGACCGCGAACGGCCCGCGACCCGCGGCGACGTGCATCCACTACCTGCTGCGGCCCTCCGAGCGCAGTGAATGGCACGTCGTGACCAGCGACGAGCTGTGGCTGTGGCACGGTCCCGGCCGACTCGAGCTCCGTCTCGGCGGAGATGCGGCAGAGCCGGGCGAAGCCACCGCGATCGTGCTCGGTCCCGACGACGCGGCCCAGGTACTGGTGCCCGCCGGCGTCTGGCAGGCAGCGCGTCCCCTGGATGCCGAGGAAGTCCTCGTCTCGTGTTTCGTGTCCCCAGGTTTCGATTTCGCGGATTGGCGACTCGCCGCATCGCCTACTCTGTAAGGGCAGACCCGTCCTGCCTCGCAGCTTCCTCCTCACCCTTCCTCGCACTGGAGTCATCGTGCCCTTCGCTCCCTCCCTCCGCCGCGCCGCAGCCGCCGCTGCTGCCACCGTCCTCGCCGTCACCCTCGCCGCCTGTGCCTCTCCGTCCGCCGACACCGGCGACGACGGTGACGACTCCGGTCTGCAGACCGTGACGGCGGGCAAGCTCACGATCGCCACCGGGGAGCCGAACTACGAGCCGTGGTTCGTCGACGACGACCCCTCCAACGGTGAGGGCTTCGAGGGCGCGGTGGCCAACGCCGTGGCCGAGCAGCTCGGCTTCGCGGCCGACGACATCGTCTGGGTCCGCACGACCTTCGACGGCGCCATCGCTCCGGGGCCGAAGGACTGGGACATCAACCTCCAGCAGTTCTCCATCACAGACGACCGCAAGAAGGCCGTGGACTTCTCCTCGCCGTACTACACGACCACGCAGGCGGTCGTCGCGGTCGGCGGTTCGCCCGCGGCCTCCGCGACGACCATCGACGAGCTCAAGGCCACGACGGTCGGCGTCGCGAGCGGCACCACCAGCTACACGGTGGCCAAGGAGCAGCTCGGCGAGGCGAACCTCAGCGTCTTCAACTCGGTCGACGACGTCGTGCTCGCGCTCAAGGGCGGCCAGATCGACGCGATGATCACCGACCTCCCCGGCGCCTTCTACGTCGTGGGCGCTCAGCTTGACGACGGTGTCGTCACCGGCCAGTTCGCCGACGCGAACGGCGGCGACGACTTCGGCATCGTGCTGCCCAAGGGATCCGCACTCACGGCGGATGTCACCGAGGCGGTCGACGCCCTGCGCGAGAACGGCACGCTCGACGAGCTGCAGCAGAAGTGGCTCAGCGACGCCGTCGACGTCCCCGTCCTGAAATGACCTCGACCTCCGTCGACGCGGAGTGGCAGCCGAGCGAACTCGAGCTGTCACGCCGCGTTCTGCGGCGACGGGCGACCACGCGTTCCGTCCTGATCGCGCTCCTCAGCAGCATCGTCCTCGTGACGGTGCTGCTCCTCGTCGTGGTCAACACCCCCGGCTGGGCGGTCGTCAGTCAGACGTTCTTCGACCCGCAGGTCGCACTGGAGAGCATCGGGCCGATCTTCCAGGGCCTGCTCGTCAACCTCCTGGTGCTCGCGATCGCGGTGGTCTGCGTCGCGATCTTCGGCACCCTCCTGGCGACGATGCGCTCGTTGCGCGGACCGGTGTTCTTCCCGCTGCGCGCGCTCGCCGCCGCGTACACCGACTTCTTCCGCGGCATCCCGCTGCTGATCGTGCTGTACCTGGTCGGCTTCGGCATCCCGGCACTGATGATCTTCCCGCGCATGCCCGCGATGTTCTGGGGCACGATCGCCCTGGTCCTCACCTACTCGGCGTATGTCGCGGAGGTGCTCCGCGCAGGGATGGAGGCGGTGCACCCCTCGCAGCGCATCGCCGCACGATCGCTCGGGCTGACGCACGGGCAGACCCTCCGCATCGTCGTGATCCCGCAGGGCGTCCGCAAGGTGGTCCCGGCGCTGATGAACGACTTCGTGTCGATGCAGAAGGACGTGGGTCTGATCTCGGTCCTCGGTGCCGTCGACGCCGTCCGCGCCGCCCAGCTGATGGTCGCCGAGACCTACAACTACACGCCCTACCTCGTCGCAGGGCTCATGTTCATCATCCTCAGTTGGCCCATGATCCGCCTGACCGACATCGTGACCGCTCGGATGAACAAGCGCGAGCAGGCCGGAGGAGTCGTATGAGTGTCCCGGTGATCGAGGCCAGGGGCGTGCGCAAGCGCTTCGGCGATCATGACGTGCTGCGCGGCATCGACCTGTCGGTGGGCACCCACGAGGTGGTCGTGCTGATCGGCGCGTCCGGCTCCGGCAAGTCCACCCTGCTCAAGACGATGAACCTCATCGAGAACATCGACGACGGGCAGATCTTCCTCGTCGGCGAGGACATCTCCGATCCGCGCGTGGACGCCGACGGGGTGCGGGCGCGGATCGGTGTCGTCTTCCAGCATTTCAACCTCTTCCCGCACCTGACCGTGCTCGACAACGTCACGCTCGCCGCCGTCCGGGTGCACGGCATGCGCAAGGCGGAAGCCCGTGCCAAGGCGCGCGCGCTCCTGGAGACGCTCGGACTCGGTGCCAAGGCCGACGAATACCCCGACCGGCTCTCCGGCGGCCAGCAGCAGCGGGTGGCGATCGTGCGCGCGGTGCTCACGCAGCCCGAGGTGCTGTTGCTCGACGAGATCACGAGTGCGCTCGACCCGCAGCTGGTGGGCGAGGTGCTCGACCTGGTGCGGGAGCTGAAGCGTCAGGGCGCGACGATCGTGATGGCGACGCACGAGATGTCGTTCGCCCGCGAGGTCGCCGACCGCATCGTGTTCCTCGAGCACGGCGTCGTCGTCGAGCAGGGGCCGCCGTCGCAGGTGTTCGACGCCCCGCAGGAGGCCGCGACTGCGGAGTTCCTCGCTCGCGTGCGGCACTGACCGCGGTCCGATCCTCCGCGTCAGGCGAGCTCTTCCTCTTCCTCCGGCCGCCGCGGGCTCGGGTCGGGCGGCAGGATCTCGATCGGGTGGGCGGCGCGGCGCTGCGCTCGCCACCAGATCACGAACCCGATGGCGGTGAAGACTCCGTAGAAGACGTACATGAAGCCGGTCGCGTAGTAGCCGGAGCTGAACAGCAGCGGCACCCCGACCACGTCGACGGCGATCCAGATCAGCCAGAACTCGGTCCACCCCTTCGCCATGCCGTAGGTGGCGAGCAGGGAACCGACGAAGGTCCAGGCATCGGCCCAGACCGGCTCCCACGATCCGAGCAGCCGGAACAGCGGGGTCAGGGCGACGGTGCCGATGATCATCACCAGGACCATGCCGATGCGCGCGCTCGTCGGCGCCCAGCGCGGCACCACCCGGCCGCCGTCGAGATTCCGCCAGCGGATCCAGCCGTAGACGGCCACGGCGATGAACATGATCTGCCGTCCGGCCTGACCCAGCAGGTGCGGCAACGAAGGGTCGGGGCTCAGGGCGGAGCCCAGGAAGACCGTGAGCAGGAGCAGGTTGCCGATGATGCCGACCGGCCAGGCCCACACCTTGCGGCGCATGCCGCCGAGGGCGCTCGCGAGGCCGAAGGCGTTGCCCACGACCTCACGCACGAGGAGCGTCTGCCCGCCCGGCAACACCCACTGGGAGTTGAACGCCTCGACGAACCACTGCAGCAGGTTCATCGTCAGGATCCTGCGTCGGGATCGGGGCGGTCGTCGAGGACGAGTTGGAGCATGCTCAGATCGAGCCAGCGCCCGAACTTGGCGCCGACCTGCGGCATCCGCCCGACCTCGACGAAGCCCAGTCGTTCGTGCAGGGCGATGGATGCGGTGTTCCCGCTCTCGATGCCTGCGATCATCACGTGCATCCCCGCAGCGGTGGCGCGTACGATGAGCGCGGCCATCAGGGTGGTGCCGATGCCGCGGCCGTGCTGACCACCGAGAACGTAGACCGAGTGCTCGACGGTGAGCCGATAGCCGCTGTGCGGTCGCCACTGCGCGTAGGACGCATAGCCCAGCACGCCGGAATCGTCGACGGCGACCAGGACCGGGTAGCCGTGCGCGGTGCGGTCGGCGAGCCAGGCGGCGCGGTCTTCGAGGTCCACCGCCTCTTCGTTCCAGATCGCGGTGGTGTGCACCACGGCGTGGTTGTGGATCGCGGTGATGGTCTCGAGATCGGCGGTCTCGGCATCCCTGATTCGCACGGCTGTCATCGGCGGGCGGTCTCTCTTCTTCTGCGCTTCGGGTGCGCATGCTGCGTCGGCGCTTCGGGGCGCATCGCCGACGCTAGCAGGATGCGAGGACCACGGATGCGTCGCAACCGAACAGTTACGCCCGTCAGCGCGACGGTGTCGTGTCGATCGCATCGCGCACGAGGATCGCTCGGCGCATGTCGACCATGATCGGGTCGAAGAACCGCTCGCGGTAGCGGGTCTCGCTGACGGCGGAGAAGACGAACGGGAGGGCCGCGATCACCGCGAGGATCGTCGCCACCTTGAGGAGGTTGACGGTGAGCGGCAGCGTCGCCCCGAAGAACTCGAGAGGCTGCACCGTCATCGGCTGTGTGGCGCTGCCGGGCCCGAGCCAGAGGCCGACGAGCCCCGCGGGGACGGTGATCGCGCCGATGATGATCAGCAGCGCCGCGAGCAGCCCGGCGAAGAACAGCGCCTGCACCAACTGAGCGACGGTCAGGGCGAGCAGGATGTTGATGCGTTGCGGTGCGCGCAGCCTTCGCGGTGCGCCGGGCGCGACGCGGCGTCCTTCGGCGGGCGTGCCGATGAGCAGGGCGGTGCGCTGCTCATCCGACGGCGCCTGCGCGTCGTCCTCGATCTCGGAGGCGGCGACCCGCAGCACGACGATACCCGCGAGCACCGCGACGACGAGGGTGAGCAGCGCGATCGATCCCCAGGACATCGCGGAGGCCATCTGCCACACCTCGACGGAGAAGAAGGAGAACACGACGAGCATGAGGATCACCGGCAGCGCGATCGAGGCCATGTGACCGATCGCCGATGCGTTGCGCACCGCGAGGCGGGAGGCCCAGGAGATCAAGGCACCACCGCCCATGCCGGTCACCAGGATGCAGAGGCCGAGCACCAGGAGCGTGCGGAGGACGGGTCCGACCGAGGCGTCCGGCTGTGCGCTGTAGCCCCACGCGATCGTGAAGGCGAGGCATCCGGCTATCACGAGGAGGGCGACCGCGGTGCCGATGCCGACCGGAAGCCGACGCAGCAGGGCACGGACGAGGAAGTAGGCGGCCCAGGCGAGACCCGCCGCCAGCACGAAGATGACCAGCGCCAGGAGCAGCATGAACGCGGCCACCTCGGGGTACTCGTCATCGATGGCGAACTCGATCACGAGCTCGATCCCGTCCTGGAAGAGGTACGCAGCCACGGCGACCCAGGCGATCAGCGGCGCCACGCGTCGGGGCAGGTCCGTGAACCAGCGGCGCAGCGGCACGAACGTCGGGAGCCCCTGCTCGCGGAACCAACGGTCGGCACCGCGCGACGCGTCGCCGGGCTTCAGCGTGTGCGGGGAGGCGGACATGGCGTCGAGGATACGGCAACGGCGATGCGGGAGTAGTCACTCGGTCGCGGGGCCACACAGAGGGCCTCGCTAGGAGTACTCACTTTTGCCGCGCTGATACTCAACTCCCCTCACGCCTCAGGGATGCACGGACGCTTATCGGTATCGTCGCGCAGAACTGCTCGCCAACCTGGAGGATGACGATGTCCAAGAAGTCAGTGCGGGACGGACCACGGTGGAGAACTCCCACGACGCTGAAGAGGGATCAACTACCTCGTGGGTTGGCGACGCAGGCGGTCAGGGCCGTGTTGCAGGATCCGGCCGTGGTGGAGGCGCCGGCCTCGGGAGGAACGCCAGAAGTTCGTTGCGGAGAATCGTGACCAGCCGGAACGCATCCGTGAGGAAGCCGTGAAACGGAAGGCGAAACTGCTCACGATCGTCACGGAGAATGCGCCGGCCGCACCGTGATGTTCCAGTCCGCCGAAGAGGATGGCGCGGCAACAGAGAACGAGCCGACGACATCGGTCGGTGTCCACAGGTCTCGGCCGTGGCGCTGATCGCGTCGGTTCTGGTGGCTGGATTCTGGTTCGCGACGCGGTTTCAGTCGCCGGCGCAGCATGAGGCGAACGTAGATGGATAACGGCGATATGCGATGGGAAGATGAATTTCGCCATGGCCCAAGAGATTGAATAGATCACTTCTAGGGGGAGTTCGTGAAAGTAAGTTCTATCGAAGGAATGCGGGAGAACTCTCTCTTCATGCGCATGCATAAGGCGTTCCCGGATCACGAGTTGTACGTGAAACTGGAGGGCTTGAACACGGCTGGCTCGATCAAATTGACGACCGCGGTGGCATTGATCGACGATCTGGAGAAGGATGGTCGGTTGCAGCCTGGTGGTGGCGTCGTCGAGTCTTCGTCGGGCAGCCTCGGTGTCGCCCTCGCGGCCGTGTGCGCGCGGCGCGGATACAGCCTCACGATCGTCACGGATCCAAACGCGAACGATGCGACCGTCGCGCACATGAAAGCCTTGGGCGCTCGAGTCGAGGTCGTGAACGAAAGAGACCAGTCCGGCGGCTATCTGGGAACTCGACTCGCGAGAATTCAACAACTTCAGAGTTTGAAGAACGGCCCCGTGTGGACCAACCAGTATTCAAACTCGGCGAATTCGACGGCGCACAGCACGCTGACGTATCCGGCGATCGTGGCAGAACTCGGCGATCCAGATGTCATCTTCGTCGGCGCGGGAACGACCGGAACTCTGATGGGTGTGATTCACGGCGTCGCAGCCCGTGGTGTGCGTACGGAGGTGTATGCAATTGACAGTGCGGGTTCCGTCACCTTCGGTGGGCCGCCTTCGACAAGGCACATTCCTGGTCTGGGGGCGAGCGTAAGGCCCCCGCTATTCGACCGCTCTCTTGTTCCGCACCAGTATTACGTGAGTGAAGAGGACGCAGTACGTGAATGTCGGCGAGTGGCCGCTTCTGAAGGATACCTTCCAGGGGGGTCGACCGGAACAATATTGGCAGGGTTCCGCGCGCTTTCTTCAACAATTCCAACGGGGAGCCGAATCGTCGTCGTGGCACCGGACCTCGGAGAACGTTATCTGAATACCGTGTACAACGACATTTGGGTGAACCAGAAATTCGGACCTGCGGCGCTGGACGTCGATGTTTCGCCGATGGCGAGTTCAGCAATCTATGACTACGAGAAAATCAATGTTTGACACCAAGGATCTGACAGTCATCGGCGCCGATCGTGTCGATGAATTCCTCCGTGGACGTGAGACGGAGATCATCGACATCGTCGAAGACACCTACCTGACGCACAACCGCGGCGAGACAGTGAACCCCGACAGCTATTTCCTGAGGTTCCCCGAGCAGCCGCAGGACCGCATCATCGCCCTGCCCGCGCACATCGCGAAAGAGGGCTCGCGATCGATCGGCATCAAGTGGATATCGAGCTTCCCTGCCAACGTGGAGCGCGGACTCCAGCGCGCGTCAGCGGTGATCATCCTGAACGATCCGGACTCCGGATTCGCAACCGCACTGATCGAGGGGAGTCGCATCAGCGCCGCGAGGACGGCTGCTTCGGCCGCCCTTGCCGTGAGATCCCTGCACGGAGCGCCGTCCAGCATCGGCGTCGTCGGCTCCGGGCCGATCGCTCGTGCGATCCTCAGATTCATCGGCGCTCTCTATCCGACCGCTGTGCCGGTGCGCGTCCACGACCTGAATCCGGACTCCGTCGCGCGGATGATCGCGGAATCCGGAGGTGATCACGCAGCAGGAACCCTGGACGAGGTCATGGCGGCCGACGTGCTCGTGTTCGCCACGAGCGCCGGAACGCCCTATGTCTCGAACACGAAGCGCTTCGAGCCGGGTCAGCTTGTGCTGAACGTGTCGCTTCGCGATCTCGCCCCCGAGACGCTTCGCGACACCAACAACATCTTCGACGATGTGGAGCACTGCCTGAAGGCGAACACTACGCCGCACCTGCTCGAACAGCTCGACGCGACTCGCGATTTCGTCACAGGGACTCTCGCGCAGGTCATCGAGGGCGATGTCGAACTGGACCCGACGCGGGCGACCGTCTTCTCGCCCTTCGGGCTCGGTGTACTCGATCTGGCCATATCGCACGCGCTTTTCGAGCAGGCGAAGATCGACTGCTCAGGCGTTCGGGTCACGGACTTCCACGGCGAGATGGGGCGATGACCACCATGAACTTGACAGAGAGTCTGCAGTGGAACGGTCTTCAGCTGATCACTCACGGGGCTGCGTTGGTCAGTCCGGCGAGGGACTGGGATCTGGGCCTCACCCTCTACGCCTATCTCGAAGACTGGGCTGAAAGGCAACCGGAGCGCATAGCGGCCGTCGACGTCGAAGGCGAGCAGATCAGTTATCGCGAGATGCTCCTGAGAGTCCGACGTCGCGCGGCCCACCTCCGCGAGGTCGCCGCTGCTCAGCGCTTCGTTCTCTCGCGCCGGGGCAGAAGCGTCGAGTGCCTCATCGACATCGTGGCTTGCAACGCCATCGGTGCCATCTACGTTCCCGTGGACCCGGCCTGGCCTGCGTACCGGCTCGAGCACGTCACGCGGACGACGGATCCCGCGATCATCCTTGCCGACGACGCTGAGGCTGACGTTACATACGATCCCGCCACTCATGGCGAGCTCATTCGCCGGGTCTCGGATCCTGCGAATGCGCCCGCCTACTGTCTCTTCACGTCGGGGAGCACGGGGCAGCCGAAGGGCGCGCTCGTAGCCCAGATGGGCATGCTGAATCACCTGCACAGCAAGGTCGAGTTGCTTGATCTCGACCGGGATTCCGTGGTCGCAGAGACGGCTCCGACGACGTTCGATGTGTCCGTGTGGCAGTTCGCTGTGGCGTTGCTGGTCGGCGGAGCTGTTCGGGTCGTCCACGATGATGAAGCTCAGGACCCGTTCGGACTGTCGGATCTTCTCACCCGAGAGCGCATCACGCATGTCGAGGTCGTCCCTACTGTGCTCCGTGAACTCATCCACGCGATACCGACGGCTGCGAAGCTGTCGGCGCTTGCCTGCATGATGGTGACAGGGGAAGAGCTCCCCCTCCGACTCGCGCAGGACTGGGGCGCGAGATTCGAGCACATCCCACTCGTGAATGCCTATGGTCCGACCGAGTGCTCCGATGATGTCACTCATGCGGAGATCAGTGAGAAGACACTCGCACCGGGCACGGTTCCGATCGGCGCGCCCATCGCGAACACTGCGCTCTACGTGCTGCGGCACTCGGAGGATTCCTGGCATTCCGTCTCGCCGGGCGAGCAAGGCGAACTCTTCGTCGCCGGCCCGTGCGTCGGACTCGGCTACGTCGGTGAGGACGAGAAGACCGCCGGAGCTTTCGCGACCGTCGACGGTTACCCCTTCCGCATCTATCGCACAGGCGACCTCGTTCGGGTCCGCGCGGACGGTCTGCTCGTGTACGAGGGCCGTAGCGATCGTCAGGTCAAGATCAACGGGGTTCGCATCGAACCCGGAGAGATCGAGAACAGGATCCTCCGAGAGACCGCCGGGCTGAGCGCGGTCTCGGTGGTGAAGTACATACCTGCGGTTCGCGAACGAAGCGCCATCGTGATCCGCGAGACGAACGAGTCTTTCCTGCGTCCAGGGGACGCGCGTCTCGTGGCCTTCTTCTCGGTGGCCGACGGCAGTCCCGTCACGTCGGAGGCACTGGAGATGCGGGCGAGGGATGTGCTGCCCGCTCCGATGCGACCATCGCGGTGGCTTCAGGTCGACGAACTCCCGCTCACGGCGAACGGGAAGGTCGACATCAATCGGCTCGAATCGCTCGCTGTTGAGCTCGGTGGTGGTGACGAGGTGCTCGGACGCACGGCGCTCATCGATCGTCATCGACCTGACGGGGAGCCGGCGAGAACGTCGTTCCTCTCGCTGGTCGAGAGCGTTCTCGGGCACGGGGTCGACTCGACGTCCAGCTTCGTCGAGGCCGGTGGTGACTCGCTTCGCGCGATCCAGCTGTCCAGTCGTCTCCGGGCACAGGGGAAGAGCGCGCGCGTCGCAGATCTCCTCTCGGGCCGCCCGTTGGAGGAGCTCGAACGGGATGTCGCCTCGAAGCGTGACGACCCCGTCGCAGACTCCACGATCGAATCGCGGGTGATGAGCGGAAGCACGGACGATCGGCTCCCGGCCACCTGCCCGATGAAGCTGGCTCAGATGGGCATCTACTTCCAATGGCTGCTTGAGCCGGAAAGTGCGTACTACAACTATCAGGTACTTCTCGAGAGCCGAGGAGGTCTCGACGCTCCGAAGACTCGTCAGGCGCTCTTCTCCGCCCTTCACGCCAACCCTCAGTTGTTCGCGCGGTTCGAAGTCGCAGAGTCCGGTGAGTTCATCCAGGTCTTCCCCTCCGCGGGCGACATCCCGCAGACGGCCGATGTCGAGTACGTCTCGTCGCGCGCGGATGCGCGTGCGAGGTCCAAGGATCTCGCCGCTCAGCCGTTCGACCTCGAAAACGAACCGTCATTGCGCGTGCATGAGCTGCGAGTGGAGACCGGTGAGACCTGGTTCGTCGTGACGATGAACGAGATCCTCATCGACGGCTGGGGCACGATGAAACTCGCCGAGTTCATCTCGGAACTGTATGACGCAGACGGCGCTGACACGGCGGCCGAGTTGGCGCGCGCCAACCTCTCTGCCGTGGCCCGGTACTTCAACCGCCCCGTGGTCGATGTGGAGATGTCCGAGGAGTCTCGTGCCTTTTGGTCGAAGAGCCTGAGCGGCATCTCTCTGCAGCCGCTCCTCAGCGACATCGACGATGCGTCTCACGACGCCTACTCCTCGTCGATCGTGGAGGCATCGCTCGGTCATGACACCACCGTGGCCATCAGAACGAACGCGAGCGCACTCTCCACCACCCCGTTCGCCGTCTTCGTTCTTGCGTACTCTCTCGCGTTGGCGACAGTCACCGAAAGTGACGACTTCGTGGTCGGGGCGCCCGTGTCCCGCCGAGAGCTGCACACCCTCGTGGATGTCCCGACGCTAACGCTGAACATGGTCGCGATGCGAATCCTCATCGATCGTGGTCGCCCGTGCGACGAGCTGGCGCGAGATCTGTCCTCTTCGGTGACGCGCGCCGTCTCGTTCAGCGACAGTCCGTTCAGCTCGGTCGTGTCGGAGTATGCCGAACGCACCAACGGGGACCCTCTCTTCAGCACGATGGTGAACATGCTGACCTACCCCACGTCCGAGTCGTGGAAGGGCACTGAGAGCATTCGGTTCATCGAGCTCGACACGGGCTTCACGAAGTATGACGGTTCGCTCTACGTCCAGCAACACGGCGAGGACTACACGATTCAGCTGGCCTTCAAGCAGGCGAATGTCTCGCAACAGAGGGCGCGACAGATCCTTGCGCTGACCGCCTGGTATCTACGATCGGATCTGCGTTCGTCCTCGGTCCGCGTGGATGAACTCATTCGGCGGGCCATGCACGATCTCGACCTCTCCGGCATACGCGCTGTGGAGTCGGTCGACACCCGAGAGAAGGTGGGATGATGGCCCCGCTGATGGAGATGCCGACTGCTCCGCTGCGGACCGGCACGGTCCGGTCGGATGCTGTTTGCGTGGAAGCGGCCGACGGGGCATCGCAGACCTATGGCGAGTTCTTCGGCAATGTCGAGAAGTGGCGCCGATGGATCGAGCGGACGGTGACGAGGGATCAGGTGCTCGCTGCTCAGCTCGACCTCTCACCGATCTCGATGGCCCTGATGGTCGCATCGCTGACGGTTCATTCCCGCACCGCCTGGATACCTCCCGGGGAGGCCGCGTCCCGAGAGCAGCGAATGATCGAACAGCTCGGCGATTCGGTGTACCTCTTGGACGACGCGTCAGCCGCACGCATTCTGGACGAAGCGGAGTCTCCGCGACTCACCGAGATTCGTCTCGATGCTTTCGGCCCTGAGCGGTGGGCCACAACGACGAAGTTCATCTACTTCACGTCCGGCTCGGAGGGACGCCCGAAGGCGGTTCAGGTCGGAATCGGCGCGATCGCGAACCGGCTGCAGTGGATGTGGACGGAGTTCCCCTTCGCACCCACGGACCGCGTGGTCGTGCAGAAGCCCCTCTCCTTCGTCGCGTCGTACTGGGAGATTCTGGGTTCCGTTCTGGGTGGTGTCGTCGCGGTCCTGATCTCGAGCGCGGAACGAGGGCGGCCGGATCTCTTCTTCGACGTCGTATCGTCCGCGGACGCTACACACCTCTTCGCGACCCCCGTGGCCCTGCGCGGCCTGGTGGAAGCCGCAGAAGAGCACGGATCTGCTCTTCCTGCGCTGAAGCTGGTGTGCAGTAGCGCGGATCGGTTCCCGACGAGCCTCGGCCGCGACCTCGCGGTGACCGCTCCGAATGCACGGATCCTCAACCTCTATGGGGCGACCGAGACGACGGCGAACACCAGCGCCTATGAACTCTCATCGACGGACCTCTCCGCGGCATCGGTTTCACTCGGATCTCCGATCCCTCACACCCGAATAGTCATCCGCGATTCGTCCGGTGTCGAGTGCGACGAAGGCGTGGAGGGATCCGTCGCAGTGCAGGGGCTGCCGCTTGCGGACGGGTACCTCATCCGGGGGGTTCTGTCCGACGGTGACGCGTTCTCAGGAACGGGAGAGTTACGGGAATTCCGATCAGGTGACCTCGGATATATGCAGGATGGCAAGCTCTTCCTCACTGGTCGTGCCGACAACGCGGTCAACGTCTCAGGGTTCAAAGTGCATCTGGAGGAGATCGAAGCAGCGGCCATGCAACTCAGTGGCCGGACGGGCCAGTGTGCTGCGGTGTACATCGAAGACTCCGGAGCGAGCGTTCTCGCGCTCGTGGTGCCCGAGGACTGGCGGGGTCGAGTATCGCGCACAGCGCTCGCGCGTTCGCTGCCGCCGCACATGGTGCCACGACTGCTCGTTCCCGTCGAGACGCTTCCCACTGTCCGCACGGGAAAGGTGGATCGTGCGGAGTGCGCCGCGCTGGTGAAAGAGGCGATGCGGGACAGTCGGAACTCGGGGTACTCCGAGGGCGGCTCGGTCGAGCGGGACACCCTAGCTCGTCTGTGGACGAGTTCGCTCGGCCAGGATTCGACTGCCGTGGGAGATGACTATTTTCACGACGGTGGTGACTCTCTGCGCGCAGTAGGTCTTCTGGCTGCGGTGCGGCGACAGTTCGGAGTGCGGGTGCCCCTGCGCGGGTTCTACGCCGATCCGTCGATGACGTTCGTGCTCAGCGTTATTCGGGACTCGGATCCGAAAGGACTCAGTCGATGAAGAACTCCTCATGGCAGCAGGTGAGTCACGCCGATGATTCGCGCGCAACAGTCCTCTTGTTCCCGCCGACCGGGGCGGGAGCCCCTGCGTTTCGATCGGCGCGGGCGCTTCAGGGCGTGTACGACTCATGGGCGTACTGTCCGCCAGGGCGCGGTACGCGCTTCGGTGAACCGGGTTTCACAGAGATGGAGAAGTTCGTAGAGGAGACCATCGCCACGATCGATCTCGACGACTCGACTCTGATTGTCGCGGGAGTGAGCTTCGGTGCGGCTCTGGGCTTCACGGTGTGCGCTGCTCTGGAGGGGCGCGACGTGCGGGTCGATCGACTCGTCGCCATCTGCGGTGTCGCTCCGGGCAACTACGTCCGTGCCCATACGGGGTGGGATCTTGATTCTGCCCGCGCACGCATGATCGACTACGGGCTCACCCCGCGTGAGGTTCTCGAGATGGAGGACGCGGACGAGATCTTCGTGCAGCCGACCCTGGACGATCTTCTGCTCGCCGACTCGTACGGCGGCTCCGGTGGCGTGTCTCTGCACGCCGACCTGACGTGCGTGACAGCGTCCGATGATCACCTCGTTCCAGAATCCGAAGCGGCGTCCTGGGAGAAGGCGACGCGATCTACGTTCACGCACCTGCACCTGCCCGGTGGCCACTACGCACACGCGGACTTCGGGACGAAGGAGTGGATCGATGTTCTCTCGTGAGTCGGCGGACAAGAGCCCTCAGTGGGCGGTTCTGGTGGGAGTGATCACTTCGGGCTCGACGGCGTCGAGAAGCTGGTTCGAATCGTTCGCACGAGCATGTCGTGACAAGGGAATGCTGATCTGCGGTGTGGAGTTCGAGGGCGCACTTCGCGCTGGTCGCCCTCCCATCGTTCTCGATCACGTCGTCACCATTCCCGGGCCGTATGCGCGAGAAGTTTCGTCGGAGTCTCTGGGGCACGTCGCTCGAGCTCTCCGACGGGCGCGTGTTGATGACATCGGGCTGGTCACGGCCATTCGGGAGAACTATCAGCTTCTCTCCGCGCAGATCGGTGCCGAGCTCGGTGCTCGGAGCAACAGCGTCGATGTGGTGAAGACGATCCAGGACAAGCCGGCGTGCAGGGAGGCTCTTCGCAGCGCCGGCATTCTCCAGCCTCAGAGCTATCGAGTTGTCGCCCGAGCGAATGGCGGCAACGTCCTCGTCTCGGAGGACGGCGACGACGTGTCGGCGCAGGAGATCCACTCAACCAGCGGCTGGATCCTCAAGCCGGCGACGGGGATGGGCAGCGCTGGAGTTCGGTATCTCAGCTCCACGGCCGAAGTCATCGACGCGCTCGCCGCGTCGGAGGCGGAGGGATACTGCGCGGAGGAGTTCGTGACGGGCGAGGAGTTCTCGGTCGAAGGCATCACCGTGGACGGAGTCGTGCGAGTCTACGGCGTGACGACAAAGGCGAAGAACACAGGATTCGTCGAGATCGGTCACCGGTTCCCGGCTCACCACCCTCAGCTGCCCGGAGATGAGGAGATCTCTCGTCAGCTGCAGCGGTGCGTCGACGTCCTCGCCATCGAATGGGGGCATCTCCATGTCGAGTTCTGGGTGCGTGATGATGGGTGCCTCGTGTGGGGAGAGTTCCATGTGCGCCAAGCGGGCGGTCTCATCGCTCCCGACATGATCGAGGCAGCACGACCCGGCCTGAGTATCTACGATGAGCTCATCGACTCGTTGAGTGGGCGTTCTCTGCCGGCGCTTCCCCAGAAGAAGGCATATGCGGCCGTGGATTTCATCGAGTCCAAGCCTGGTCGCGTGATGATGGCCGGAGTGAATTCATCGTTGCCCCCTGCATCGTCGGTTCACTGGGAGTACGGCGTGGGTGAGTACGCCCCACCCGTCAACGGGCTCCGAGCGAACATCGCCGTGATCTTCGCGGGTGCAGACACCGTGGAGCATGCCGAACAGATTCTGCGATCCGCACGTCAGGCGTGCAGTTTCGCTGTCGATTCCGTGGAGGACATAGCATGACTCGCAGAACGGCGATGGTCGGCATAAACCGCAATGCGACACAGCAGATGCACGCTTCGGGAGCGAGCCCGAGTCATTACTGCGAAGAGCGTGAAATCTGGAACGCGAAGAGTCTGGGGAAGTGGCTTTCCGATATCGGTGTGGTCGAGGCGCGCCCCCTGTGGTACGAGTACCAGCACGAGCCGCTCGAGGTTCCGCCTTCGCTGGTGCGCGATCTTCAACGAGACGGCGTGGTGGGGATCCTCCCCGGGCTCGAATATGCGGTGGAAGGGGCCGCGCAACTCGCTCTTGCGATGGACCTTCCCGGCGCGGGTGTCCAGGCGGCTCGCACGTTAAGGAACAAAGCGCTTCTGCGGGAGACCACGTCATCATACGACTGGGGCTCTGTGGCCTTCAGGCTGGTGTCATCGCCCGAAGAGCTCTCCGACTTCCTCGCCCGTCAGGCGGACAGTGCGATCGTCAAACCGGTCGATCGACAGGGGAGTCTCGGTGTGGCACGAGTGGATCGGCACTCGGATGGGCCGGCGCTCTGGAACGACATTCTCAGTGCATTCGAGAAGGATCAGACAATCACGGGATGGTCAGGACAATCCCGGGCGCTAGTCGAAGAACTCCTCGTCGGCGATGAGTGCAGTGTCGAAGCGCTGGTGAGTGACGGTCGCGTGCAGTGGGTCAACCTCACTGCGAAGCATGTGCTTGACAGTCGTCATCGAGTGGAGATCGGTCACGAGATCGTCGCGGTCGAGGACTGGTGCCTCCCTGTCATGCAGGAACTCGTATCGTCCATCGGCTTCGAGTTCGGGTTGCTGCACGCTGAGTTCATGAGAACCGCTCAGGGACCGCGCTTGATCGAGTGCGCGGGGCGGCCCCCCGGCGATCAGATCCTCAACCTGATCGAGCACGCTTGGGGTTTCTCTCCAACTGCGGCGTGGAGTGCGATCATGTGCGGCGGTTCCTTCGCATTCCCGGATCGAGCGTGGGGAAGGGCTTCCGTCGCATTCATCTATGCGGATGTCGACGGGAAAATCGTCTCGGACGTCGACGCAACGATGCTCTCACCAGAGTACGTCTCGTCGTACACCGGTGCTCGAGGAGACATCGTGCGCCGACCCCGGTCCTCGTGGGACCGCCTCGGATTCGTGGTGAGTGCCGAGGCACTGGGAGCCCGTGGCCTGTACGACGACGCGCGCGAGCGAGCAGATCAGCTTCGACCAAGAGTCGAGAGCGGGATGCGCGATTGAACGATTCCGCGGAGCCCGCCAAGCAGGAGGCCCATCAGGCGCAGGGCGTTCGCGCGCGCCTAATGAGCCTCATCTCGGCCGACCAGATTCTGAGCCAGGGAGCCTACTTCGCTCTGGTCCCCATCCTGCCGCTCCTGCTCACGATGAGGCTAGGCGACGACAATGGTCTTTGGGCGGCGTGGGCCATAGCCGCGCTGACTCTGATGACGCGTGGCGGTTCGCTCTTCGTCTCGCCGGTTCTGCACCGGCTGTCGGTCCGTGCGAGTCTGCGATCTGCGCTCGGCCTGATCGCGATCGCCTACGGTGTCATCGCGATCAGCGAGAGCCCGCTCGTGCTCGTCATGGCGCTGGGCTTGGCGGGACTGGGATTCAGCACCAACGGGACATCGGTTCGCAGCTTCGTGGTGCTGTCCACCGCCGATCGTGCACGACAGAATAGATGGTTCTCTGTCATCCAGGTCGTGGCCAACAGTTGCGCCGCGCTCGGGCCGATCCTCGGGAGCTTTGTCTTCGATGGCGGTCTGTACGTACAGTTCCTCATCGGTCTCAGCGGGGTCTTCATGCTGGCTGCGGTTTTCGTGCCCTTCACAGTGCCGCGGGATGTGCTCCTCAGCCACGGGTCCAACCGGCCACCGCTCACATGGGGAATTGTACGCGAGCTCCTAAGAACGCCGGAGGCGCGTCGAATCACCCTTATCGCCACCTGCGGCAGCGTGCTCATGGGACAGTTCTTCTCGAGCTTCGCGCTGGTCTTTTCTGCTGTCTCAGACGATCCTCTGACGCGGGCACTCTTTTACTCGCTGAACGGTGTGCTGGTAGTCGCTATTCAGTTGCCCGTCTCGTTCGTCGTTGAAAAGATGATGAGGAGACGAGTCTCCCTCCTGGCGATCCTGCTCGGAGGCGTGGTGATTCTGGGTGGAGCCATGATCTTCTTCATTTTCGAGAAGGGTGAGTTCGCGGTCCTCCTGATTGGCATCGGCGTCGTGATCTTCTCGGTGGGAGAGACTGTCTTCACACCCGTGCTGAACGTCGTCTTCTCGAACGCCTCCGCCGGGCGTCCCGTTGTCGAATCGATGAACATGAGGCAGCTGACTTCGGCTGTCGGAGAGAGCCTCGGGTCGTGGGCAGGGCTTTCCGTCTTTCTGTTCGTGTCACAGGCGGGTCTCGCTCCTGCCTACTGGCTTCTTCTCACGTCTCTGGCAGGCGTTGCCATCGCAGCGTTCGTGGTGCGGCCCGTGAGCAGGCTCTGATGTCCGGCGAGATGGCTCCCGAGCCGAATCTGCTCGACCGTCTGACGCCCGATGAGGTCATATGCGTCGAGAGTTTCGGGCCCGGGGTGTCTGGCGGGCTCCGTTCCGACGAAACGTCGTTCATCGAAGGAAGTGTCGAGTCCCGGCGACGCGAGTTCGCTGCGGTCCGGTCGTGCGCTCGGGAAGCGCTGGGAGCCCTGGGGGCGCCCGTCGGCTCGATTTTGCCCGGACCCGGAGGCGCGCCTGTGTGGCCGGATGGCGTGGTGGGATCCATGACTCATTGCGCCGGCTTCCGTGCTGCTGCGGTGGCGCCCAGCCGCAGGGTGTACGCGCTGGGGATCGATGCGGAGGTGAATGAACGCCTCCCGGATGGCGTCGCCTCGGAGATCGCTGATCCTTCCGAGTGGGCGCGCCTCGATCGGCTTCCGGACCGGGGAGTGGCGTGGGATCGACTCCTGTTCAGCGCGAAGGAGTCGACGTTCAAGTGCTGGTATCCCGCGACTCATCGGTGGGTGGGCTTCTCTGACATCGTGGTCGACCTCGATGTCTCGGGATCTTTCAAAGCCCGACTCTCGCCGGGTCTGGCGCGTGGCGCAGGCTTTCCCCGCAGCGTCGTTCGTGGCAGGTGGGGACTCCTCGGGACAGTCGTGGCGACCGCCGTCGTCCTATGACGGCGTGCGTCCAGGTCAGATGTGCGCCCGCAGTGAGTGCGTGTAACAAGCCGAGGCTCTTGGCTGCTTCTCACTTGACCAAGTAGAGAGCGGGTGGTCGTCTGAATCATCCCTGGCTTGATGCCGCCACCGTGAGCGCTGCTCCGCTCCGCTCAGACGTGCAGGTCGGCGGGGGACGCCTCGCCCTCGTGGAAGTTGGGAGTCTTGCCGAAGAGCCGGGCGATGCCCAGGACGATTCCGACGATCACCAGCCCGAGCGCGAGGCCGGCGATCGCCGACACGATCGTCTCGACCACCCAGACCACGAAACCGCCGAACGGCTCCAGCGCATGCTCGATCCCGTGCAGCACGTCGACCGGGAAGTGCCAGCCCACCTCGCCGAGGTTCACCAGCACGAGGTGACCGCCGACCCAGAGCATCGCGACCGTGCCCAGCACGCTGATGAAGCGGAACACCGCAGGCATGGAGCGGACGATCCTGGTGCCGGTGTGACGCACGCGCTGCACCGGGTTCTTCGCCATCTTCAGGCCGATGTCGTCGATCTTCACGAGCAGTGCGACCGCGCCGTAGACGACGCCCGTCATCAGGAGGGCGATCACGGCGAGGATCGCCAGCGTCGCCCAGATGTCGAGCCCCTTCTCGAGGCTCGCGAGCGAGATGAGCATGATCTCGGTCGAGAGGATCAGGTCGGTGCGCACGGCGCCGAGCACCAGCTTCTTCTCGTCGCGGGCGCCCTCATCGGCGTGACCGTGCTGCACCCCGAACCATTCGAGCACCTTCTCGGCACCCTCGAAGCACAGGTACGCCCCGCCGAGGATCAACAGATACGGCAGCACCCACGGCGCGAACGCGGTCAGCAGGAGCGCGGCCGGGATGATGATCAGGAACTTGTTCGCCAGCGACCCGAGAGCGATCTTGCCGACGACGGGCAACTCCCTGGCCGGTGTGAGACCTTGCACGTACTGCGGGGTGACCGCGGCGTCGTCGATCACGACGCCGGCTGCCTTGGCCGACGCCTTCATCGCGGCGCTCAGGATGTCGTCGACGACGGCGAGCAGTCCAACGGACATGGGCGGTTCCCCTCGAGAGGTTGCGGTGCGGAGGCAACTCTATCGATACGGAGGACGTGTTCCGTGCGGTGTCGCGGCTCAGCCCTGGGCGTCGGCCTCCGCGCTCGCCAGCACGCGCTGCAGCGGCTGGTAGTGCTCGATGACCGCGCGTCGGTAGCGCTCGACATCGCCCGAGCGTGCGGCCTCGAGCATTTCGCCGTGCGCTTTCGCTGTCTTGTGGATGTCGTCAGGCTGAGGGATGCCCAGCTGTGGAAGCACGGCGGTGTGCACATCCCAGAAGGCACCGACGAGCTGTCCGACCAGGCGGTTGTCGATCGCGCCGAAGAGCCGAGTATGGAACGCCCGGTCCTCGTCGAGGAAGTGCTCCCCACGCCCGGCCTTGTCGACCATGTCGGCGACGAGTGCATCCAGTTCGGGATCGGGGTCGTGCTGGGCGGCGGCCACCACGCGTTCGGCCATCGACAGATCCAGCGCCAGGCGCACCTCCACGACCTCGCGCAGTGCCTGCAGGGATCCCTCCGGCGACAGCACCCCGCGGAACACGAGGGCTTCGACCATCGGATCCAGCGACATCGCGCCGACGTAGGTGCCGTGCCCGTGACGCACGTCGACGATGTCGAGCGTGGAGAGCGTGCGGATCGCCTCACGCACGGAGGATCGCGAGACGTCGAGCTCGTCACAGAGCTCCGCCTCGGTCGGCAGCGGGTCGCCCGGCGTGAGTCCGCGGGTCAGGATGAGCTGCTTGATCTGATCCGCCGTGGTCGAGCGCCGCATGCGTGACGCCCTACTCGTGGTGGACTTCATGGGGCTCCTTCTCGTGCCTGGCAGAAACGCTCCGATCATCTCACCCTTGTGATCTGATCGAACCTGTGTTTAGAGTACATCAGACATCAGATGTCCTCAAGATGTCCACCCCCACCACCCTGGAGCACACATGAACCGATACATCACCCGCCGCCGCGCGGGTCGATTCGCGATGGCGGTCGCCGGCACGGTCGCCGCGTCCGTCGCCCTCGCCGGCTGCGGCGCAGGCACCACCAGCACCCCCGACGGGAGCGCTGCGGCAAGTGAGATCGACCCCGACGGCATCATCGAAGCGGGTATCTCGTACACGCTGAACGGCAGCTTCGACCCGATGGTCGCGTCCGGTGCCGTCACGGTCTCGGCGAACTGGCACATCTTCGAGGGACTGATCGACCTCGACCCCGTCACCCAGAAGGCGGCGCCGGCCCTCGCGGCCGACTTCCCGACGAAGGTCGACGACACGACCTACGAGATCGACCTGCGTGAAGGAGCGACCTTCCAGAACGGCGACCCGGTCACGGCAGACGACGTCGTCTTCAGCTACGACCGTGTGCTCGACCCGGACAACAACTCGCTCTTCCTGTCGTTCGTGGACTTCATCGACACGGTCACCGCGGTCGACGACGACACGGTGCGGATCACCACGGACTACCCGTTCTCGCTGATCGACGATCGTCTCGGCGTCGTGAAGATCGTTCCGAAGTCGGTCGTCGAAGCCGACCCCGAGGGTTTCGCTGCCAACCCGGTCGGCTCCGGCCCGTACTCGTTGGTCTCGGCGGTCCCCGAGGACAAGCTCGTCTTCGAGCGCTACGAGGACTACAACGGCCCGCGCCCCGCGCTCGCTGCCGGCATGAACTGGAACCTGCTCGCCGACGCCTCCGCCCGTGTGACCGCGATGTCCACGGGAACCGTGCAGGCGATCGAGGACGTGCCGTACATCGACGTCGACACCCTGGCTTCGGCAGCCGACGTCGAGAGTGTGCAGTCGTTCGGCCTGCTCTTCATGATGTTCAACACCAAGGCGGCGCCGTTCGACGACGTCCGCGTGCGTCAGGCCCTGCACTACGCCCTCGACATGGACAAGATCATCGGAACCGGCATGCTCGGCAACGCCACCCCGGCGACGTCGTTCCTGCCGGAGACGTACCCGAACTACCACGAGGCCTCCACGGTCTACACGTACGACCCCGAGAAGGCGAAAGAGCTGCTCGCGGATGCCGGCGTCTCCGACCTGTCGATCACACTGCTCACGACCGACACCGGATGGGTCAAGGAGGTCGCTCCGCTGATCAAGGAGTCCCTCGACGCGATCGGCATCGACACCACGCTCGACATCGGGCAGTCCGCCTCGATGTACGAGAAGGTCGACTCCGGTGACTACACGGTCGCCGTCGCGCCGGGCGACCCCTCGGTCTTCGGTGTCGACCCCGACCTGCTGATGAACTGGTGGTACGGCGAGAACGTCTGGACCCAGACCCGTACGAACTGGGCCGACTCCCCGGAGTACGCCGAGTTGCGCACGCTCCTCGACACCGCCGTTCAGCAGGAGGGCGAGGAGCAGCAGAAGACCTGGGACCAGGCCTTCGATCTGATCTCCGACGAGGCCGTGCTCTACCCGCTGTTCCACCGCAAGCTGCCGACCGCGTGGAGCGGCCAGGAGCTCGTCGGATTCCAGCCCGTCCCCACGACCGGACTGTCGTTCCTCGACGTCGGCGTGGCGGCGAAGTAGCACCCGACCGACCCCGGCGGGGGTGCACTCACCCGAGGAGCGCACCCCCGCCCCACCCCACCCGGAAGGAGCGGCACGTGTCCCACACGCTCCGCCTCATCGGCCGGCGACTGCTGCAGCTGCCGCTGATGATCCTCGGCATCACGTTCCTCGTGTTCTTCGTGATGTCGTTCTCTCCTGTCGACCCCGCGCGCACCGCGCTCGGTGAGACGGCGTCACCCGAGGCCCTCGAGGCCTACCGTGAGGATCACGGCCTCAACCTTCCCCTGTTCGCCCGCTATGTGAACTTCCTCTTCGGGCTGGTGCAGGGCGACCTCGGCACCTACTCCGCGCGCAGCCTCCCCGTGATCGACGAGGTCGCCCGTGCCTTCCCGGTCACCCTGGCGCTCACCTTCCTCGGTCTCATCATCGCCGTGATCGTGGCGTTCGCGATCGGCGTCCTGGCTGCGGTGTACCGCGACCGCTGGCCCGATCAGGTGATCCGCGTCTTCGGCGTCGCCGCGCTCTCCACGCCGTCGTTCTGGCTCGCCATCCTGCTCATCCAGGTCTTCACCCTCGGCTTGAACCTGCTTCCCGCCTCCGGGCCCCTCCCCGACTTCTGGGCCGACCCCGCCGGATGGTTCGCCCGCATGGCGCTGCCTGCCGTCGCGCTCGCCGTGCCGGTGATCGGGCAGCTGTCCCGCGTCGTGCGCACCTCGATGGTCGAAGAGCTCGACCGCGACTACGTCCGGACCGCTCTCGGTGCCGGCATCCCGCGGGTGATCGTCGTCGGACGCAATGTGCTGCGCAACGCCCTGATCACTCCGGTGACGGTGCTCGGGCTCCGCATCGGCTACCTGCTCGGCGGTGCGGTCGTGATCGAGATCATCTTCGCGATCCCCGGGATGGGAACACTCATCCTCAACGGCGTGACCAACAACGAACCCAACCTCGTGCAGGGCGTGACGCTCGCCGTGGCGCTGGCCTTCGTCGTGATCAACATCATCGTCGACCTCCTGTACGTGCTCATCAATCCTCGAATCCGGGCGGTGTGACATGCGACGCAAACTCACGGAACGGCTCTCCGTCCCCGGCCTCCGCTGGGGCCGACTGTCCCTCGGGTCGATCATCTGCATCGCGGTGCTGGCGATCATCGGTCTGGCCGCGATCTTCGCGCCGCTCATCTCCCCGTTCGATCCGCTGGCGTCCGGCACCCCCGTACAGCCGCCGAGCGCGGAGCACTGGTTCGGCACCGATCGCCAGGGCCGCGACATCTTCTCCCGCCTGGTGTACGGAGCCCGCTACTCGCTCGTGATCGGCATCGGCGCGACCCTGGTCGCCCTGCTCGCCGCCTGTGTGCTCGGGACCATCGCCGCCACGGCGCCGAAGTGGATCTCCGAGACGCTCATGCGGGTCATGGACGTCATCATGTCGTTCCCCGGCATCGCGCTCGCCGCGGTCTTCGTGGCGGTGTTCGGCAAATCGCTTCCGGTGCTCGTGCTCACGATCGCGTTCCTCTACGTGCCCCAACTCACTCGCATCGTCCGTGCGAACATCCTCGACCAGTACGGAGAGGACTACGTCTCGGCCGTGCGAGTCATGGGTTCGGGGACCCCGCGCATCATCGTCCGTCACGTGGCGCGCAACGCGATGGCCCCGGTGCTGGTCTTCGCCACCGTGCTCGTCGCCGACGCGATCGTGTTCGAGGCCTCGCTGTCGTTCCTGCAGGCCGGGGTACCGGATCCCGAGCCGTCGTGGGGCAACGTGATCGCCGCCGGACGCAACCTGCTGATGAGCGGCGCATGGTGGGCGACCTTCTTCCCCGGCATCCTCATCATGCTCACGGTCCTGTGCCTCAACATCCTCTCCGAGGGGATGACCGATGCGATGGTCTCGCCGCGAGCGCGCAAGATCACGACCGACGCCGCCAACACCGAGGAGTCGACCCACGAGCTCGAGGTCGCTGCCGTGCCGGACGACACCCACGTGATCCCCACCGTCGACACGGCGGTGAACCTCTCGGTGCCGAGCGGGGTGCCCGACGCCCTGGTGCCGCGCGCCGAGGCCGTGCCCCTCGCCGAGCGACTGACCGAGCTGCGTCTGCGCGAGTTCTCGCGCACCGACCGACTCGTCTACACGGGCGATGACAGGCCGTTGCTCGACGTGCAGGACCTGTGCATCTCGTTCCCCCGGCACGGCGACGTCGACGTGGTCGATCACGTCAGCTTCACGGTGCGTCCCGGCGAGACCATGTCGCTGGTGGGGGAGTCCGGCTGCGGCAAGTCGATCACCTCACTGGCGATCATGGGCCTGCTCGACCCGAAGGCCGACATCCGCGGGCGCATCCTGTTCGACGGGGAAGACCTGTTGCAGATGGCCCCGAAGGAGCGCAACGCCCTGCGCGGACACGACATCGCGATGGTGTACCAGGACGCACTGAGCTCGCTCAACCCGGCGATGCTCATCCGCTCGCAGATGAAGCAGCTCACCTCGCGCGGCGGCACCCGCACCGCGGCGGAACTGCTGGAGCTGGTGGGACTCGACCCCGACCGCACGCTCGCCTCGTACCCCCACGAGCTCTCGGGAGGTCAGCGTCAGCGCGTGCTCATCGCGATGGCCCTGACCCGTGACCCGCGACTGGTCATCGCGGACGAACCGACCACCGCCCTCGACGTCACGGTGCAGGCGCAGGTGGTCGAACTGCTCATGCGTCTGCAGAAGGAGCTCGGCTTCGCGCTCCTGTTCGTCTCGCACGACCTCGCGCTGGTCGCCGAACTCACCCACCGCATCACCGTGATGTACGCGGGGCAGGTCGTCGAACAGGGCACGACCAGGGAAGTGCTGACCCAGCCCGTGCACGAGTACACGCAGGGTCTCCTCGGGGCCGTGCTCTCGATCGAGGCCGGGTCCGACCGGCTGCACCAGGTCTCCGGGGTCGTGCCGTCACCGCGCGACTTCCCGGCAGGAGACCGCTTCGCACCGCGCTCCAGCGATCCCCTGCGGTACGCGGGGGTCACCCCGGTGCGGCGACACATCGAAGGCACCGAGCACTACTACTCCGCGCATCCGGACGATGCGCCCGTTCAGGCGATCGGAGCAGGGCGATGAACGAATCCGTGATCGAGCTCAAGGACGTGCATGTCCGTTACAAGACCCGGGCCTCCTCGCTCTTCCGGCCCGAGTACGTGGATGCGCTCGCGGGCGTCTCGCTCACCGTCAAGCGCGGGCAGACGCTCGGCATCGTCGGCGAGTCCGGTTCGGGCAAGTCGACCTCGGCCAAGGTGCTGATCGGTCTGGAGAAGCCCACCAGCGGACAGGTCGTGTTCGGCGGGGAGCCGGTGCGATCCTTCACGCCCGCCGTGCGCAAGCGGCTCGGACGCATCCTCTCCGTCGTGTTCCAGGATCCGGCGACCGCCCTGAATGCACGGATGACGGTGCGCGACGCGCTCCTGGATCCTCTGCAGGTGCACCGGCTCGGCAGCCCGTCGACCAGGAACCGGAAGGTCCGTGACCTGATCGGTCTCGTGGGGCTCCCGGCATCCGCCCTGGACGCCTTGCCCAGCCAGCTCTCCGGTGGTCAGCGGCAGCGCGTCGCGATCGCGAGAGCACTCGTGCTGGACCCGCAGGTGATCGTCGCCGACGAACCCACCTCGGCGCTCGACGTGTCGGTGCGCGCGCAGATCCTCAATCTGCTCACCGATCTGAAGGAGCAGCTCGGCCTCGGCATGGTCTTCATCTCCCACGACATCCAGACCGTCCGCTATCTCTCCGACGAGATCGCCGTCATGAACAAGGGGCGGGTCGTCGAGTTCGGCGATGCGGCCCGCGTGTTCGAGGCCCCCTCCGACGACTACACCAGAACGCTGCTGGGCGCTGCGCCCTCGCTGCTCGAACCCCACCACTGAAACGACCGGAACACACATGTCTGCCACCTCCTCCGCCCCTGTCTTCGCGGGCGTCGTCCCGCCCGTCGCCACCCCGCTGCTCGACGACGGGTCGATCGATCACACCTCCCTCGCCCGCCTCGTCGACCGCCTCGTCTCCGAGGGGGTGTCCGGGCTCTTCGCCCTCGGCTCCACCGGTGAGACCGCGTACTTCACCGACGACCAGCGCGTCGAGCTGCTCCGCACGATCGTGTCCGCCGACGCCGGCCGGGTTCCGGTGATCGCCGGCGCGATCGAGCTCACCGCGCCCCGCATCATCGAGACCGCTCGACGGCTGATCGATGCCGGTGCGCAGGCGATCGTCACGACGGCCCCGCTGTACACCCTGAACTCGGCCACCGAGGTGGCCGACCATTTCCGGACCATCGCCGCCGCCATCGATGCCCCGCTGTGGGCCTACGACGTGCCGGTGCGCGTGCACTCCAAGCTCGGCATCGACCTGCTCGTGCAGCTCGGCACCGAAGGGGTCATCCACGGGGTGAAGGACTCTTCGGGTGACGACGTGTCGTTCCGGCGCCTGATCGCGGCGAACGACGCCGCAGGTCGACCGCTGCAGCTGCTCACCGGCCACGAGGTCGTCGTCGACGCCATGGCCCTGGCCGGCGCCGACGGTGTGGTCCCCGGACTCGCGAACGTGGAGGCTGTGGGATACGTCCGACTGTGGGAGGCCGCGAAGACGGGCGACTGGGTGACGGCTCGGGCCGAGCAGGAGCGCATCAACCGGCTGTTCGACATCGTTTTCCAGCCGAAGGGGCTGTCGGGCGACGCGACCGGTGTCGGTGCGTTCAAGGCGGCGATGCACGCCCGCGGCATCATCGACCACGCCACGATGGCGAACACCGTGCAGGCGCTCGACGCCGACGCGGTGTCCCGGATCCGCGCCATCCTCGACGAGCTGCACCTGCTCCCCGTCGCCGTCGGCTGATGGAGGAGGTCGTCCTCGCCGTCGACATCGGCGGTACCAAGACGGCCGCAGCGCTCGCCGACCGCCACGACCGGTTGTTGCGGACCGAGGTGGCAGCGACCCCCGCAGCCGAAGGACCGTCAGCCGTCGTGGCGACCGTCGTCGCGCTCGCCCGGCGGCTGCTCGCGGGGTCCGGGCTGCGTCTGTCCGGGGTCGGCATCGGCACGGCGGGCGTCGTCGACGCCGGGAGCGGCACGATCGTCTCCGCCACCGACACCTTCACCGACTGGCCGGGCACACCACTCGCCGCACTCGTCCGCGCAGGGCTCCACGACCAGCTGATGCCGGACGCGCCCGTGGAAGTGCAGAACGACGTCGACGCGCACGCCCTGGGCGAGTATCGGCACGGCGCCGCAGCCGGGGCGCCGAGCGCGCTCGTCATCGCGGTCGGCACCGGGGTCGGCGCAGGGCTCCTCGTGCGTGACAGGCAGATCCGCGGAGCCCATCACGTCGCGGGCGAGATCGCGCACCTTCCCGTGCCGGGCGCCGTGCACCTGCGCTGCCCGTGCGGACGCCACGGTCACCTCGAGGCGATCGGCTCCGGCATCGGGATGCACCGGCACTTCCTCTCGCTCGGGGGCGACCCCGGCATCCCCGATGCGCGCGGCATCGCCATCGCGGTCACGGCGGGGGACCCCATCGCCCGACGCGCCCTGGACGAGTCGGCCGCCGCCGTGGGGCGTGCTCTCGCAGGCGCGGCGACGCTGCTCGACCCCGAGCGCATCGTGGTCACCGGGGGTGTCCCGAACATCGGCGAGGAGTGGTGGCGCCCGATGCGCGCCGCGTTCCACGCCGAGGCGATCGATGCGCTGCAGCGCACGCCCATCCTGCCGGGAACGCTCGGCGACGACGCGCCGCTGCGGGGAGCCGCGGCATCCGCCTGGAGGAACCCATGAGATTCACCGACACCCTCGAAAGACTGCGGGGCGGACTGATCGTCTCGTGCCAGGCCTACCCCGGCGAGGCCATGCGGGACCCCCGGACGATGGCGCAGGTCGCCGCGGCCGCCGTGGTCGGTGGGGCTGCCGGCATCCGCGTGCAGGGGATCGAGGACATCCGCGCGACCGCGCACCTCCCGGTCCCCGTCGTGGGGCTGTGGAAGGACGGCGACGCCGAGGTGTTCATCACTCCGACCCTCGCGCACGCGAAGGCCGTCGCCGACGCCGGTGCCGACATCGTCGCGCTCGACGGGACGCGCCGACGCCGCCCGGACGGACTGACCCTCGCGGAGACGATCACCGGCCTCCGTGCGCACACCGATGCGCTGATCATGGCCGATTGCGGCTCCCTCGACGATGCGATCGCCGCCGAGGCCGCGGGCGCCGACCTCCTCGGCACCACCCTCTCGGGCTACACGGACGAGCGCCCGAAGAGCACGGGGCCGGACGTGGAGCTCATCGAGCTGGCCGCCGCCCGGTGCAGCCGTCCGATCGTCGCCGAGGGGCGTATCCACACTCCGGTGCAGGCCGCGGCCGCGATCAGCGCCGGGGCGTTCGCCGTGTGCGTCGGCACCGCGATCACCCATCCCTCGACGATCACGGCATGGTTCGCTGAGGCGGTCGGGGGAGCCCGCTCATGACCGCGCCGGTCCTCGTCAGCGCGTACCCCGCCTCTCCCGCGCACGCACGATGGGATCCGGCGCTCGAAGCCGAGCTGCTGCCCGCACTGTGCGCGCTGCCCGGGGTCGGCGGGCTCGAGGTGCCGTGGATGGGAGGCCTCCATCCGCACGACGACGCCTGGTTCCTCGCGAACGTGCCGGCGGTCGCGCTCGCCGTGACCCCGATCCCGTTCGTCATGAGGCGACTCGGGGACGATCCTCGGTACGGCCTCGCGTCGGTCGACGAGGACGGACGGGCGGCGGCGATCGCCGACCTGCAGCGTGTCGCCGCCGACGTCGCACGCCTCAACGACGAGAGTGCCGCTTCCGTCGCGGTGGTCACGGTGCACACCGCTCCACGAGCGGCTGGAGCCGGGGAGTCCCTCGTGAGGTCTCTCCACGAGATCGCCGCGTTCGAGTGGTCGGGTGCCCGTCTGGTGGTCGAGCACTGCGACGCGTTCGTGCCCGGCCAGGTTCCGGAGAAGGGGTTCCTGACGCTCGACGAGGAGATCACCGCGATCCGTGCGGCTGAGGTGCCGATCGGACTGTGGCTCAACTGGGGGCGTTCCGCGATCGAGGTGCGCCATGCCGATGCCGTGACCACGCAGATCGCGACGGCTGCGGCCTCCGGGCTCCTCACGGGGCTGGCGTTCTCGGGTGCGGCGCCGGTTCAGGGACCGTATGGGGCGGCGTGGGTCGATGCGCACCTGCCGATCGCTTCGACCCACCCCGAATCCGGTTCCCTCCTCGATGAGGCGCAGGTGGTCGAGGCGCTCACCGCCGCGGGTCACGTCGATTGGCTGGGGCTCAAGGTGGCCAGACGCCCCGAGGACGTCACCGCTGTGGATGCTCTGCGCACGGTCGCCCGGAACCTCGCGGTCGTGCGCGCCGCGGGCTGAGCGCCGGGCACTCCCGCATCCTCGCGAGATCGAGCTCTTGTCCGGCGGGAGGACCCTCGCTAGAGTGACTTGAAATCAGACATCAGACGTCTGATTTCCGCACGAACAGAAAGGTCTGTCCATGCACGTTCCTCCCACGCCCGCCCCCCGGAGTCGCCGTCGGCACTGGCTGCGATGCGGCACGATCGGGGCGCTGGTGCTCGCGCTGAGCCTCCCGGCCACGGCGGCCACGGCTGCGCCCGCACCCGGCTACCTGACCGACCCGAACTCCGCGCCCGGCGACTACCTCGAACTGAACCTCGGTGCCGACCGCACCGCGGCGAACTACTTCTACCGCATCCCCGCGCTCGCCCACCTCGGTGACGGTGTCGTCATCGCGGCATGGGACGCGCGGCCGGGGAGCGCGGCTGACGCCCCGAACCCGAACTCGATCATCCAGCGCCGCTCGACCGACAACGGTCGCACCTGGGGTCCGCTGCAGATCATCGCCGCGGGGAAGACGGGGAGCGACCGGTACGGCTACTCCGACCCGAGCTACGTCGTCGACCGGGAGAGCGGTCGCGTCTTCGCGTTCTTCGTGCACTCCAAGGATCAGGGATTCCAGGGGAGCGCGTACGGAGACGACGATGCGAACCGGCAGATCATGGGCGCTGCGGTGATCCACTCCGACGACGGCGGAGCGACGTGGAGCGCGCCACGACTGATCACGGACGTCGTGAAGACCTCGAACGGCACGATGAGCGGCGGCGTCTACAGCCCGGTCGCCGGAGACGTGAAGGGAATGTTCGCCACCTCGGGTGAGGGGATCCAGCTGCGCTACGGCGAGCACGCCGGGCGTCTCATCCAGCAGTACGCCGGCACGGTGCGGCAGACCGATGGATCGACCGCGATCCAGGCGTACTCGGTGTACTCCGACGACGGCGGCGAGACCTGGGAGCGCGGCGAGTACATCGGCACCGGAATGGACGAGAACAAGGTCGTCGAGCTGTCCGACGGGCGTGTCATGCTCAACTCACGGGACAGTTCCAACGGGCGTCTGCGCAAAGTCGCGATCTCTACCGACGGGGGCCACAGCTACGGTCCGGTCATCCGCGACGCCGAGCTGCCCGACCCCACGAACAACGCCTCGATCACCCGTCTGCACCCGGAGGCCGCCGAAGGCACCGTCGATGCGAAGAAGCTGATCTTCACCAACGCCAACAACGGCGCCAACGGCAACCGCGTGAACGGAGCGGTGCGGCTCTCCTGCGACGACGGCGAGACCTGGCCCGGGCTGCGCACGCTCGAGACGGGGACCTTCGCCTACTCGAGCGCGACGGCGATCGACGAAGGCAGGGTGGGCGTGTTGTGGGAGGCGGGGTACACCGACACGATGCAGTTCTCGTCGTTCGACGAGGAGTGGATGAATGCGGTGTGCGCGCCGCTCTCGGTGCCGGCGATAGCACTCACCGCAGGCGTGGCCACCGCGGTCCCCGTCACGGTCACGAACCAGGAGGCGACGGCGCTCAGTGGGTCCGTCACCCTCCACACGCCGGCCGGATGGACGGCGACCACCGCGCAGATCGCGGATCTCGCACCCGGCGCGACCACCACCGTCGAGCTGCAGGTCACCGCACCGCAAGGGGCCGCCGGCGCTCAGCGCCTGCAGGCCGCTTTCACCGCCGCGGACGGACGCCTGAGCCAGACGACCGCGACGTTCACGCTGCCGCAGACGTCGGTGCTCGGAGCGACCCTCACGATGACGAACACGTCGGCGGCGCGGAACGTCGTCACGGACCCGTACACCGCGGGGGAGCAGCTGAGCTTCCAGGTGCGGGTCGTGAGCACAGCGGGCATGACGACGGTCGTGACTCCGGCGGCGAACACCTTCACGACGGGCTTCGCCCCCACCGCCTGCCGGTGGCTGAGCCTGCCGGCCTACGACGCATACAACTGCAACACACCGCGGCGTACGCTCACTCAGGCCGATATCGACCGTGGCTGGTACACACCCGAGTTCGCCTTCACGGTGGCGCCGGTCGACGGCTCCGCCCCCGCGGTGACCGTGACCCACACGGGGGCTCCGGTGGTGCTCCGGGACGGGGTCCTGACCGCCACGATCACGGGGGCGCGGGCCGACGCCGGGCGCGACCTCGGGTCGAACCCCTACACGGTCGGCGAGCAGGTTCCCTACGCGTTCCGGGTCGACAACGGCAGCCCGATGACCGTGACCGTCGTTCCTGCGACCGGCGACTTCTCGCCGTTCCTCCCACCCGCGGCCGGGAACTGCCGCTACCGGAACCTGTCGCTCGGCGCGGGCTATGACTGCGGCACGGCACGTCACACCGTCACCCAGACCGACATCGACCGCGGCTTCTTCGTCGCCGACACGACCTGGACCGTCGAGGCGGCAGGGCAGACGACGACGCAGCTGACGGTGGCGGGGGGAGAAGTCGATGTGATCGCGCGCACCCCCGCGGTCTCCGGCCAGACCGCAGGCGAGTGGGCGGACGAGAACGGGAACGGGGTGGCGGACGCGTTCGACACCGTGACCTGGACCCGCACCGTCGAGAACACCGGCAACGTCGCGCTCGAAGCCGTGACGGCCGCCGGAGCCGACGTGGGTGCGCTCGCGCCCGGTGAAGCGGTGACCCTCGATCCGGTCGTGGTCCGACTCACGACCGACGACGTGGCGCAGGGCTCGCTCGCGGCGGAGCCCTTCGAGGCGACGGCGGCGAACGGGGCCCGCACCGTGTCGACCTCGTCCGACGCCGGGACGCTGACTCTGCCCACCGCGGCGGCGTGGAGTGCGAAGAGCGTCTACACCGAGGGGGAGCTCGTTTCGCTCGACGGCCGCCTGTGGCAGGCGTCGTGGTGGACCCGCGACCAGCGCCCCGGCGATCCCGTCGGTCCCTGGCAGGAGCTCGCGTCGGACGAAGAGGGCGCGACGGTGTGGACGCCCTCCCGTGTCTTCACCGCCGGCGACGACGTGGTGCACGACGGCACGCGCTTCGAGGCGAAGTGGTGGACGCGCAACCAGCAGCCGCACGCGGCGGCGACCGGGGGTCCCTGGCAGAAGGTCGGCTGAGTCGGCATCGGACGGCATCGCTCCGACGAGCGGCCCGAAACTCACAGCCCGTTCCCAGGGCTGCGGGACCAAAACGGGCCGCTCGTCGGTTCTCCTCTATGACGCCGCAGCCAGCGACGTCGGACAAGGAGTCAGATCATGTCGAACGACTACGGCAAGACCCCCGAGGCCGTCAGCGGCCTCAGCCCCCTGCAATACGAGGTGACCCAGCAGGACGCGACCGAGCCTCCGTTCCGCAACGCGTACTGGAACAACCACGACGACGGCATCTACGTCGACGTCGTCTCGGGCGAGCCTCTGTTCTCGTCCACCGACAAGTTCGACAGCGGCACCGGATGGCCGAGCTTCACCAAGCCGATCGATGCGGATGCGGTGACCACGCGGACCGACCGCTCGCTGTGGATGACGCGCACCGAGGCACGTTCGGCGGGCGCCGACAGCCACCTCGGGCACGTGTTCGACGACGGTCCCCGCGCCGAGGGCGGCCTGCGCTACTGCATGAACTCGGCGGCCTTGCGCTTCATCCCGGCTGACAGGCTGGAAGAGGAGGGGTACGGTCGCTACAGTCCCCTCTTCGCACACCCCACCACCGATTCTTCTGAGGAGCAGTCATGACCGACACCGGAACCATCACCCGCACGCCCGGGACCGAGACGGCCGTCCTCGCCGGCGGCTGCTTCTGGGGCATGGAAGACCTGATCCGCCGCCAGCCGGGAGTCCTCGACACCCGGGTCGGCTACACCGGCGGCTCGAACGACCATGCCACGTACCGCAACCACCCCGGTCACGCGGAGGCCGTGGAGATCGTGTTCGATCCGGCGAAGACGACGTACCGCGACATCCTCGCGTTCTTCTTCCAGATCCATGATCCGTCGACGCTGAACCGTCAGGGCAACGACATCGGGTCGAGCTACCGTTCCGCGATCTTCCCGCTCACCCCTGAGCAGGAGACGGTCGCACGCGACACGATCGCCGACGTCGACGCCTCGGGCCTGTGGCCGGCGAAGGCCGTCACCACGATCGAGCCCGCCGGTCCGTTCTGGCAGGCTGAGGAGGAGCACCAGGACTACCTGGTCAAGTACCCGAACGGATACACCTGCCACTTCCCGCGTGCGGGTTGGGTGCTGCCGAAGCGTGACGAGGCCGCCGCGGTCTGACGCGGACCTCCCCCGGGAGCTGCCCGGTCGCCCACCGCGCCGAGACCCCCGCACCGCGCCGAGACCCCCTCCTGCTGACGTCAGCAGGAGGGGGGCTCGGCGGCGGAGGGGGGGTTTCGGCGCTATGCCTCGCTATGCCTCGCTATGCCTCGGCGAGGAAAGCGACCGCCGCTTCCTTGAAGTCGCGCGAGCCGGGCGCGTTGAAGTGGTTCCGGTTCGGGATCTCGAAGAAACGCCCGTCGGGGGCCGCGGCGGCCAGAGCCCGGGACCCCTCGATGATCGCGTCCTTGGAGCCGGTGGCGAAGAGGATCGGCCGGGTCGGAGCATCCGAAGGATCGGGGTCGATCATGCCCGAGGCCCGCATGCCCTCCGCGAGCGCGACCAGCGCCTGCAGGTCGTTGCCGGGAACCCTCTCGGTGAGCGTGATGTAGTTCTGCGTGGTCCGATCCTCGACGGGGGTGCCGTCCGCGATGTAGGCCCGCACTTGCTCGAGGTCGAGCCGGGCGAGGGGGATGCCGTCGGGCACGCCACCCAGCACGGCCCGTCCGATGCGGTGCGGAAGCTCACGGACGACCTCCCATCCCACGCGGGCTCCGAGCGAGTATCCGACGTAGAAGGCGTCGTCAACCAGGTACGTGTCCATCACGGTCTCGACGTCCGTGACGAGGGTGCGGATGCGGTACCCGTCGGGGTCATGCGGCTTCTCGCTGAGGCCGTGCCCGCGTTGGTCGAGTGCCAGTACGCGGTATCCGGCGCCCGTGAGCGCGCGCACCCACCCGGTGAGCACCCAGTTGTCGCGCGCGCTCGAGGCGAAGCCGTGCACGATCACCACGACGGGGGCATCGAGCTCCCCCCAGGTGTAGGTGGCCAGCCGTGTGCCGTCGAGGGCGTACACGTGCTGGGGGTCGGGCATGGAGGTCAGGTCGGAGAGCGGGACGGTCACGCCATCCATTC
>NZ_SJYZ01000017.1:0-72142 GCF_004337555.1 Microbacterium sp. PI-1
CCTGCAGACGGCTGCAGGAGGGGGTCTCGGCGACGAGAGGGGGCGTCGACGATCAAGGGGGCACCGCAGCACCGGGGCGGGGGGTGTCAGCCCGTGACGGTGAGCTGCACCTCGGAGGTGCCGCCCGCCTCGACCCAGGCCAGTGAGCGTTCGAGGATGCCCCGCAGCACGTCGAGGTCGACCTGCTCCAGATCCTTGATGTACAGGCACCCGACGCCCGTGGTGTGCGGTCCGAGCTCGGCCAGGGCCTCGGTGTGCGGGGCCACTCCGTCGAACAGGTAGATCGTCGTCGCAGCCTTGCGCGGGGCGAAACCGAGCAGCCCGCTGTCACCCTCCGTGCCGGTGGGGTAGCGGTAGTGGCAGGAGCCGAACCCGATGATCGTGCCCCAGGTCTGCGGTTCGCGTCCGGTGATCTCCTGCAGGAGCGCGGTCAGGGTCTCGGCGTCCCGACGGCGGACCGCGGGGGAGGAGCGGGCGATGAGCCCCGCGACGTCATCCCCGGTCGGCTTCACTTCGCTGCCTTGGCTGCGGCCTTCATGGCCTTCTTGTGCTCACGCACCTTCGTGAGCGAGTCGGGCGAGACGATGTCGGCGACGCTGCGGTAGGAGCCGTCCTCGCCGTAGGGGGCGGACGCCTCGCGCCAGCCCTCGCCCGTGAAGCCGTACTGCTTGCCCAGGAGCGCGAGGAAGATCTTGGCCTTCTGCTCGCCGAAGCCGGGGAGCGCCTTCAGGCGCTTCAGCACCTCGGGTCCCGACGGGTCTCCCTCGGTCCACAGCGCGGCGGCGTCTCCGGCCCAGTCGTCGACGAGGGTCTGGCACAGCGTCTGCACGCGGGTCGCCATCGATCCGGGGAACCGGTGCACCGCGGGGGTCTGCTTGAAGGCTTCGAGGAACTCGTCCGGTGCCATGTGGGCGATCGTCGCGGCGTCGGCAGCTCCGGTGCGCTGCTCGATCTTGAGCGGACCGGCGAATGCGGTCTCCATCGGAACCTGCTGGTCGAGCAGCATCCCCACCAGCAGGGCGAGCGGGTTGTTCGTGAGCAGGTCGTCGGCGGCGGTGTCTCCGGTGATGTGAAGGGCCATGCCTCCAGTGTCCCACCCCGCGGCGGAGCGTGTCAGGCGGTCGCGGCGTCGTCCGCGGCGGAGGTGTCGGCCTCGGGCGCGATGCCGTACAGCGCGGACAGCGCGGCGGTGAACTCGTCGGCGCGACCGGCGGCGGCGAGCTCGTGCGCGCGCACGGTCGGGGTGTGCAGCAGCACGCCGGAGAGGTGGCGCAGAGCCTGCTCGACCTTGCCGTCCTCGTCGCCGCGTGCGCGAGCACGATCGATCTCACGCTCGAGCAACTCGAAGATGTGCGAGCGGAAGGCCACGACCGAGGGGGTCACGCTCTGTCGTGCGCCCACCACGTGGAAGGTCTCGGCGGCTTCGCGGACGACTGTGCGCGCGGCATCCGTCGCCTGGAGCTCTTCGAGCGGTGCGTGGAGGCGGATGGTCTCGAGGTCGAGCAGGGCCACGCCCTCGAGCGCGGCGACGGCGGGGTCGACGTTGCGCGGCATGCCGAGGTCGACCACGAGCCGGCTGTGGGCGCCGACGGGGCAGCCGACAGCGGCGGGTCCGGTCGGAAGCTGCAGGTGCTCGGGGCCGAGCACAGGCTCCGTGGCGGTGGTGCACGTGATGAGCAGGCTCGAGCGTGCGGCGGTGCGGGCGTACTCGTCGGCGGCGATGGGACGGATGCCGTGCTTCGCGGCGAAGACCTCGGCGCGGCCCGAGGGCGAGTACACCGAGATGTTCACGGCACCGCGCTCACGAAGCGTGGCCAGGGTGACCGCGGCATAGGCTCCGGTGCCGACCAGCAGCACGCGCTCGGCGGCCCAGTCGGCGATGCGGCTGTCGGCGAGTTCCAAGGCGAGGCGCACGAGCGAGCGGCCCGCGCGGCCGAGGGCGGTGACGTTCTTGACCTTGCGCTGCGCCTGGCTCGCACGCTGGAAGAGGCGTTCGAGTTCGGGGGAGGTGGTGCCGTCCTTGCGCGCGGACGTGAGGGCGCGGCGGACCTGCCCGGCGATCTCGCCCTCGCCGGAGACGACGGATTCGAGACCGGAGGCGACCGAGAAGAGGTGTTCGGCGACGCGGCGTCCCGAGTGCACGGCGTAGGCACCGTCGAGCTCGGCGGCAGGGATGCCCGTCGCTGATTCGACCGCTTCGATGACGGCCTCGACGCCGATCGCACCGGCTGCGGTCACCGGTTCGTCCATTTCGACGTACGCCTCGAACCGGTTGCACGTCGCCAGGACCACGGCACCCTGCACACACGGTGTCATGCCCACGAGAGTGGGAGCGACGTCGTCGGGGGTGCGGCTCAGGCGTTCGAGCAGTTCGAAGGAGGCGGTCTTGTGACTCGCCGTCACACACAGCAGCACGTTTCGATTGTACCGGAGCGCGGAGAGCGGGGAGTCGCACGGCCCGACTCGGCGGCTCCATAAGGGCGGAATGCGAGGATGGGGACATGGCCCTCTCCGACGCCCCGCTTCTGCGCGCCCTCGCCGGCGACCGTCCCGACCGCACCCCGGTCTGGTTCATGCGGCAGGCCGGCAGGTCGCTGCCCGAGTACCGTGACCTGCGCGTCGGGACCCGGATGCTCGACGCCTGCCTGACCCCGGATCTCGCTGCCGAGATCACGCTGCAGCCGGTGCGCCGCCACGGGGTGGACGCGGCGGTGTTCTTCAGCGACATCGTCATCCCGCTGCGTCTGGCCGGGGTCGACGTCGAGATCGAGCCCGGGCGTGGTCCGGTGTTCGCGGACCCGGTGCGCACGGCATCCGACGTCGATCGTGTCACCGCCATCGATCCGGACGACCTGGACGGCACGGCCATCGCGGAGGCGGTCGGCATCGTCACGGCGGAGCTGGGCGACACCCCGCTGATCGGCTTCGCCGGTGCGCCGTTCACGCTCGCGGCCTACCTCGTCGAGGGCGGCCCCTCCAAGGAGCATCTGCGTGCGCGGGCCATGATGCACTCCGACCCGGAATCGTGGAACCGGCTGGCCGGATGGCTGGCGCGTGTCTCCCGTCGCTTCCTGGAGACCCAGCGGGACGCGGGGGCCTCCGTCGTGCAGCTGTTCGACAGCTGGGCCGGATCGCTCAGCACCGCCGACTACCGCGCGTTCGTGGCTCCGCACTCCCACGCCGCGCTCGCAGACATCAGCCTTCCGACCATCCACTTCGGCGTCGGCACGGGGCCGTTCCTCGCCGACATGCGTCTCGACGGCGTGGCCGACGGGGTGGGCGTCGACTGGCGGCAGCCCCTCGATGAGGCGGCCGCGATCCTCGGACCGGACGTCACGGTGCAGGGCAACATCGATCCTGCGCTCCTCGCCGCCCCGTGGTCGGTGCTGGAGGGTCATGTGCGCGACGTGATCGATCGCGGTCGAGCGGCGCGAGCCCACATCCTCAACCTCGGACACGGCGTCCCGCCCGAGACGGACCCCGACCAGCTCACCCGCATCGTCGAGCTGGCGCACTCCCTCTGACGATCAGATCGGCGTTCGAATCGCGCAAGGTGTCGCATCCGTGACCCGAAAGCGACCATTCACGCGATTCGAGGGCCAGCAGTCCGCCGCAGACGACGCATGATCCGCAGGTCGTCGAGAGTGAAGCCCCCGGCCGGGAGCGCCGCGCGGATGCGCTCGTCGTCGAACGCCCGGGCCGGGCGGATGCCGATCGGCGCCTCGGGGGCGAACGGTGCGGCCTCGCTCACGCCCTCCGCGAGCATCCGTGCCTGAGCCTTCGCCACGAGCGGGACGACCATCGTCCACTCGGTCACCTGGGCCAGCGCCCGCACGACCCACGTCGGCACCGGGAGGAACGCGGGACGGCGTCCGGCGACACGGGCGATGCGACGGATCGCCTCGCCGAGAGTGACCTCATCCACACCCATGACCGCGATCGTCGGCTCCTCGATGCGGCCTTCGAGAGCGGCGACGAGGACGTCGACCGCGTCCTCCACGGGCACCGGTCGTGCCGTGCGTTCGCGGTAGCCGACGGTCCAGAAGAAGGGCAGTGTCCGCACCGCCTTGGTCACGTGGTCGACCATGTGATCGCCGGGGCCGTAGATCATCCCGGACTTGAGGATGGTGTGCGGGATGCCGGAGGCGCGGACGATCTCCTCCGCCTCCCACTTCGACTCGTGGTATCCGGAGCCGCAGTCGGGCCGTGCTCGGAGGAAGCTGACGAGGACGATGCGCTGCACGCCGGCGCGGCGGGCTGCCTCCACCACGGCCCTCGTCCCGTCGACGTGCACGCGGCGGAACGTCTGTCCGTCTATCTCGCGGTTGATCCCGGCGCAGTGCGCCACGGCGTCGCACCCCTCGAAGGCTTTACTCAGGGCCTCCACGTCGGTGATCTCGATGCCGTTCCGGCGGGAGATCACGACCGCGTCGTCGAGGCGGTCGGCGAGGTTCCTGCCGACGAATCCGGTGCCGCCCGTGATCGCTACCCGCATGGTGCTTCTCCTTTGCTAATTAGCTACGCGGCTACAGAGTATCTAGCAAAGGTGCTATATTGCAACCATGACCGACAGCGCGAGCGACATCTTCGCGGCGCTGGCGCACCCCACCCGGCGTCAGATCCTGCAGGATCTGAAAGAGGGGGAACTCGCGGCCGGCGAGATCGCCTCGCGTTTCTCCGCGAGCGGGCCGACCATCTCCCGTCACCTGAGCGTGCTCCGCCAGGCCGGACTCGTCACCGAGCGCCGCGACGCCAACCGCATCCTCTACTCGCTCGTCGGTGAACGGCTCGCGCTGTCCGTCGGCGACTTCCTCTCGACGGTGTGCCCCGAGCAGATCGTGCTGCGCGAGGTCCGCAAGCGTGGACGCGGCAGTTCTGAGCCCGTCGAGGCCTGATCCGCACCGGTGGGAGAATTGAGGGCATGACGCCCGACCCCTCCTCTGCAGAGCCGTCCGATCTCGCCGCCCGCGCGGCGCAGAAGCACGTGGTCGTGATCGGTGGCGGCATCGGCGGCCTCGTCGCGGCGCGGGAATGCGCCAAGGTCGGCATGCGCGTCACCCTGCTCGAGTCCGCGGACGAACCGGGGGGCGCGATCCGTCGCATCGAGCTGGACGGCGTCGTCGTCGATGCCGGGGCCGAGAGCTATGCCACCAGGGGCGGACACGTGCGCGCCTTCGTCGAGGAGCTCGGCCTCGCAGATCGCATCGTGGCTCCGCAGGCGGGCGCCGCCTGGTTGGCCGGCATCCCCGGCGTGGGCGCGGCACCGCTCCCGGTCGGAGGGATCCTGGGGATCCCCGCGAACCCGTTCCAGGACGACGTGCGTCGGATCATCGGATGGTCGGGCGTCTGGCGCGCCTACCTCGATCGTGTCCGGCCGCCCCTCACGATCGGCCACCAGCTCAGTCTCGGCAAGCTGGTCGCCTCGCGTATGGGACCCAAGGTGCGCGACCGTCTCGTCGCGCCCGTCACCACCGGCGTCTACTCCGCGTCTCCCGACGACGTCGACATCGACGTGGCGGCTCCGGGTCTCAACGCCGCGCTCACCCGCGTCGGCTCCCTCTCCGGTGCCGTGCAGTCGCTCCGTGACGAGGCGGCCACGGCGAGGGCGGCGACGGCGAGCGCGGAGGACAAGACGCCCGGAGCGGCGGTCGAAGGACTCTCCGGAGGCATGAGCGCCCTCGTCGACGCGCTCGCCGCCGATCTGGGACGCCTCGACGCCGACGTGCGGACGGGAGTGAGGGTGCGCAGCGTGCGCCGGGCCGGGGCGGCCTGGACGGTGGAGGTGGAGACCGCGCCCGTCGTCGACCTCCCCGCCGTCACCGACGACGAGGCCGCGGTCGTCACGGAGTTGCGTGCCGCCGCGGTGGAATCCGCTGCTCCGGTGGTCGAAGAGCTCGCCGCCGACGCCGTCATCATCGCGACGCCCGAGTCCACGGCGCGGGAACTCCTCTCCTCGGTGGTGCCCGATCTCCGGAAGACGGAGGCGGCGGCCTCGCCCGAGATCGAGATCGTCACCCTGATCCTCGACGCGCCCGCGTTGGATGCCACCCCGCGTGGCACCGGCGTACTCACGGTGCCGGGCAGCCACACGGCCAAGGCTCTGACACACTCGACCGCGAAGTGGGGGTGGGTGCGTGAAGCGGCAGGAGGTCGCCATGTCGTCCGCGTGTCGTTCGGCGCGCAGGGGGAACCGGCCGCCACTGCAGAGCTGAGCGACGTCGACGCCACGGACCTCGCCCGCAGGGAAGCCGCTGCTCTGCTCGGTGTCCCCCTCGCCCCCGCGGCCGTCCTCGCCTCCCATCGCGGCCGTTTCGTGCAGTCGCAGCCGGCGTCGATCATCGGATCCGGGGCCCGGCGTCGGGCCGCGCGGGCTGCGGTTCAGGCGGTTCCCGGCCTCGCTGCGGTCGGTGCCTGGCTCGCCGGAACAGGGCTCGCGCAGGTGATCCCGGATGCGCGGGACGAGGCGGACCGCTTGCGGCGCACCCTGTTGTGGGACTGAGACACCTCTCCGTGTCAACCCTCCGGCGCATAGATGCCGAAATCGGCATACGGGGTTACGCTGGGAACCTGCCGCCGGGCGCGAAGCCTGCGGTCGATCCAAGCCGGGCGAAGCTGGCCGGACAACCGGAACAAGGTGAGGAGACCCCATGAAGGGGAAGATCGGACTCGTCGTCGGACTCGGCGTGGGCTACGTCCTCGGCACCCGTGCCGGACGTGAGCGCTACGAACAGATCAAGACGCAGTGGCTGAAGGTGTGGAACCTCGATCCGGTGCAGGAGCAGGTCACCAAGGTCAAGGGCTTCGTCGGCGACAAGGCCGCTGCCGTGCCGGGAGCGCTCTGGACCGGCGTGGTGAAGGTCGCCAAGTCCGTCAGCGGCAACGGCACCCCGGGTCAGCGACTCGACTCCGCCATCGCCACCGGCCGCGAGGCGGCGGAAGACCTCGCCGAAGCCACCGAGGAAGCGGTCGAGGCAGCGAAGGCGACGGCGAGCACGCCCGCCAAGAAGCCCGCCGCCAAGAAGCCCGCGGCGACCAAGTCCGCCCCCAAGAAGTCCGGCGCCTGACATGCCCCGCGGTTACCGTGATCGTGCCGACGACAGTTTGCTGACCCTGCTCGGGGATCTGCCGGAACTCGTCACGAATCTGGTCAAGGCCGAGATCGACGCCGCGAAGGCGTGGATCTCGCGGACCTCGAAGGACGCCGGTATCGGCTCCGTGTGGTTCCTCGTCGCGCTGTTCTTCCTGTTCTGGGCCGTGCCCGTGATCCTGGTCTTCGCGATCGCCGGACTCTCGTCGTGGTGGCCCGTGTGGCTCTCGGCGATCGCCGTGTTCGGCATCCTGATCCTGGCCGTGCTGCTGTTCGCGCTGCTCGGCATCCTGAAGTTCCGCAAGGTCCTCGCGCGCCAGAACCCGGCGCAGGCCGTCGCGGAAGACATCCGACTCGTGAAGGAGGCCGGCGATGACGAATTCTGAGTCGATGCCGCGCACCGCCGTCCCCGCCGGGATCGTCGACCCCGTCGCCTCCGCGCGCGCTGAGCTGAAGGCCGCGCTCGCCGCCATCGAGGTCAAGGGCAACCTGCCGCGCCGTCTCGAGAAGGCCTCCACGCGCGCCGCCGCCAAGGCCCGGGTGTTCGCCGATCGCAACCCGATCGGTGCGATCGCCGCTGCTGTCGGCGTCGCTGCGGCCGTGGGCGGTGCGGTCTGGGCGATCGCGCGCGTGATCTCCCGCTGACGCGCGGAGTTCCGAGAGGTCGGGACCGCTTCTGGGGTGATTAGCGGCTCCTGCACAAACGAGGCAGACTGGGGAGCATGATGTCCGAAGAGAGCGCTGAGAACCCGTCCGGCTTCACACTCTGGGCCGTCTGGCGACGGAATCCCGATGTTCCCGTGACGGAGAGCGAGTCGACGGAGCTGGAGACGATCGTCGCGTACATCGAGGACTCCGGGGTGACCGTTCGCGGCTTCTACGACGTCTCCGGACTCAAGGCCGACGCCGATCTCATGGTGTGGCTGCACGGCGACACCGCGGAAGAGCTGCAGAAGGCCCTTCGGCGCCTCCGCCGCACCGAGCTCCTGCGTCCGCTCCTCCCGGTGTGGAACGTCATGGGCGTCCATCGCGACGCCGAGTTCAACCGCGCACACGTCCCCGGATTCCTGCGCGGCATCGAGCCCAAGGACTGGCTGTGTCTGTACCCCTTCGTGCGCACACCCGAGTGGTACCTCGCTCCGGAGGAGGAGCGGCGCACGATGCTGGCCGACCACGGACGCCGGGGTGCGGCGTTCACCGGCGTCCTCGCCAACACGGTCGCGTCCTTCGCGCTCGGCGACTACGAGTGGCTGCTGCCGCTCGAGGCCGATGAGCTCACCGACCTGGTCGACCTCATGCGGGACCTGCGCTACACGGACGCCCGGATGTATGTGAAGGAGGAGGTGCCCTTCTACACGGGGCGCAGGCTCCGGTTCGACGAGATCGCGGACGTCCTCCAGTAAGCGCCATGAGCACCCCCATCCGTCTGGGAACCCGTCGCAGCGCGCTCGCGCAGGCGCAGTCAGGCCATGTCGCGACCGCGCTCGAGAAGCTCTCCGGTCGCCCTGTCGAACTCGTCCCGATCACCAGCGAGGGCGACACGAACCGTGCCTCCCTGTCCGAGATCGGTGGCCAGGGCATCTTCGCCACGCGATTGCGCGAGGCGCTGCTCGCGGGGGAGTGCGACTTCCTCGTCCACTCGCTCAAGGACCTGCCGACGGCAGTCCCCGAGGGGCTCGTGATCGCCGCGACGCCGAAACGAGAGGATCCGCGAGACGTGGTCCTCACCCGCGACGGCGTCCCGCTCCACGAACTGCGTTCCGGCAGCACGATCGGCACCGGTTCTCCGCGGCGCATCGCCCAGGTCCACCGGCGCGCGCCGGGCGCGGAGGTCGTCGACATCCGGGGGAACGTGGATTCACGTCTCGCGCGAGTCGTCTCGGGCGAGCTGGATGCCGTGATCCTCGCTGCGGCAGGGCTGTCGCGGCTCGATGCGAGGACTCCCCTCCAGCGCGAGGAGCTCGGGCTCGCCGAGTGGCCGACCGCTCCGGGGCAGGGTTCGCTCGCGGTGGAGACCCGTGCGGACGCGCCCCGGGAGCTGCTCGACGCCCTCGCCGGGCTCGATGACAGGGACACCCGGCTGGCCATCACGGTGGAGCGCGCGATCCTGCAAGGACTCGATGCGGGATGCCAGGCGCCGATGGCCGCGCACGCCGTCGTCGACGGCTCGTCGATCCGTGTCAGAACGGTGGTCTACGCGACGGACGGTGGGCGCCGGATCGGCCTCGACGTCACCGAAGACCTGAACGGGGAGTATATTCGTCGGAACGGCAGTGGCAATGGAGCGGATGCTGCCGATGGTGCAGACCCGATGCACGCAGCGCGCGAGCTCGGGTTCACTGTTGCCCGTCGGCTGCTCGATCAAGGGGCGGCCGGCCTCGTATCCCGAGAGCAATCCTCATGACCACTTCCGAAGAAATCAAGCAGGACCGACCGCTGGACGGCTGGCGCATTCTGGTGCCCCGTGGCGGGCCGTGGGGCGACAGCGTCGCCGCGAGCCTTCGGGCGCTGGGCGCCGTCCCCGTCGTGGCGCCGCTGATCAACTTCGCCCCGACCACCGACCAGGCGACGCTCGACACCGCGCTCGCGCAGCTCGCCGCCGGAGAGTTCGACTGGCTCACGATCACCAGTGCGACGACCGTGGACGTCCTCTTCGCCCATCGGGCGATCGTGCCGCGATCGACCAAGATCGCCGCGGTCGGTGAGACGACGGCCGCTGCTCTGCAGGCCGTCGGCTACGAGGTCGCGCTCGTCCCCGAGCAGGACAACTCCGCCGAGGGGATGGCGCGGCAGCTCATCGGACTCGAGAAGGAACCGCGCCGCATCCTCGCCCTGCGCAGCGAGATCGCCAAGCCGGTGCTCAGCCGTCTGCTCTCCGAGGCGGGGCACGATGTCCACGGTGTCGTCGCGTACCGGACGGTCGGCGTCCCGGTGACGGAGCGCATCCGCCGCGATGTCGAGAACGGCCGCATCAACGCGATCCTCGTCACCAGCGGCTCGGTCGCCCAGCAGGTGCGCGAGCAGTTCCCGGAGATCCCGGATGAGACGCTGCTCGCCGCGATCGGCCCACGGACGGCGAGGGATGCCCAGCTCGCAGGACTGCCCGTGTCGGTGGTCGCCGACCGGCAGACGATCGACGCACTGATCGACGCCGTCTCGCACTTCACCCTTCCGCACGCGGCCGACGAGTTCGCACCGTGAGCTACCCCGATGTTCGCCTGAGGCGGTTGCGCCGGTCTCGGGCCGTGCGCGACCTCGTGCGCGAGACCTCGCTGGAGCCGCGGCAGCTCGTGCTCCCGCTGTTCGTCCGCGAAGGACTCACCGAACCGGTGCAGATCGGCTCGATGCCCGGTGTCGCGCAGCACTCGATCGATTCCTTGCGCGCGGCGGCGGTGGAGGCGGCGGAAGCGGGTGTCGGCGGTGTGATGCTCTTCGGCGTCCCGGAGGTCCGCGACGCCCGCGGCTCCGGTGCCGACGACCCGCACGGCATCCTCAACCTCGCCACGGCGGCGCTCGCGGCCGAGGTCGGCGACGCACTCGTGGTCCAGACCGACCTCTGCCTCGACGAGTTCACCGACCACGGTCACTGCGGCGTGCTCGCGGCCGATGGCTCGGTCGACAACGACGCGACGCTGGAGCGGTACACCTCGATGGCGCTCGCACAGGCGCGGGCCGGGTCGCAGCTCCTCGGGCTCTCCGGCATGATGGACGGCCAGGTCGCGGTGATCCGCGCTGCCCTGGATGCCGAGGGCTTCACCGACACGCTTCTCCTCGCCTACGCCGCGAAGTACGCGAGCGCCTTCTACGGACCGTTCCGTGAGGCTGTCGACTCGCAGCTGAAGGGTGACCGGCGCACGTACCAGCTCGACCCCGGCAACCGCCGCGAGGGCGTGCGTGAGGCCGTCGTCGATGAGGCCGAGGGCGCCGACATCGTGATGGTCAAGCCGGCGATGGCGTTCCTCGACGTGCTGCGGGAGGTGCGCGACACCGTGAGCGTTCCGGTGTGGGCGTACCAGGTCTCCGGCGAGTACGCGATGATCGAGGCCGCCGGCGCGAACGGCTGGATCGACCGGCGGGCCGCCGTGCTCGAATCCCTGCTCTCGATCCGACGGGCGGGCGCGGATGCGGTGCTGACCTATTGGGCGACCGAGGCTGCGGGCTGGCTGCGCGACTGACGTCTTCGGAGACCGTGCACGACGGTTAGCCTGGAAGGGATGCCGGGACGGCTCCGTGCATCGCAAGGAGCTTTCATGACCGACCGCAATGACGACCTGTTCTCCGCTGCCAGGGCGGTGATCCCCGGCGGCGTGAACTCGCCGGTGCGCGCCTACGGTTCGGTCGGGGGGACACCGCGTTTCCTGGCGTCGGCCACGGGCGCCACGGTGACGGATGCGGCGGGGCGCGAGTACGTCGACCTGGTGGCCTCGTGGGGGCCCGCGCTCCTCGGACACGCGCACCCGGAAGTCGTCGCGGCGGTGCAGGAGGCCGCGACCCGCGGACTGTCGTTCGGTGCTCCGACCGAGGGCGAGGTGGAACTCGCGGCGTTGATCGCCGACCGGGTCCGCTTCGGTGAGATCCGCCCGATCGAGCGCGTTCGACTGGTGTCCACCGGGACCGAGGCCACGATGACAGCGATCCGTCTCGCGCGCGGAGCCACCGGCCGCGACTTGCTCGTGAAGTTCGCCGGGCACTATCACGGCCACTCGGACGGTCTTCTCGCAGAAGCGGGTTCCGGTGTCGCGACCCTGGCGCTCCCCGGATCGGCAGGGGTACCGGCTCCCATCGCTGCGCAGACGCTCGTGATCGGGTACAACGACCCCGAGGCGCTGGCCGCGGTGTTCGCCGAGCACGGACAGCGGATCGCGGCCGTGATCGTCGAGGCGTCGGCCGCGAACATGGGCGTCGTCCCGCCGTTGCCGGGATTCAACCGTCTGATCGCCGAGACCGCGCACGCGCACGGTGCGCTGATGATCCTCGACGAGGTGCTCACCGGGTTCCGCGTGCACCCCGCAGGCTTCTGGGGACTGCAGGCCTCGGAGGGCGAGGACTACCTGCCCGACATCGTCACCTTCGGCAAGGTCGTCGGCGGGGGGATGCCGCTGGCCGCGCTCGGTGGGCGGGCCGAGGTCATGGACCTGCTGGCTCCCTTGGGGCCGGTGTATCAGGCGGGGACGCTCTCGGGGAATCCGCTGTCGGTCGCGGCGGGCCTCGCGACGTTGCGGCTCGCGACGCCCGAGGTCTATGCAACCATCGATGCCGCCTCCGCTCGGCTCTCCGCGGCGCTGGACGCCGCGCTCACATCTGCCGGGGTCACTCACGCGGTCGCGCGGGCGGGCAACCTGTTCAGCGCCTCGTTCCGCGCTTCCGTGCCGCGGAACTACGCCGAGGCCCAGGCGCAGGAGTCGTTCCGCTATGCGCCGTTCTTCCACACGCTGCGGGAGCAGGGCGTGGCCCTGCCGCCGAGTGTCTTCGAGGCCTGGTTCCTGACCGCCGCGCACGGCGACGAGGAGCTCGGGCTCATCGAAGCGGCGCTGCCGGCTGCCGCGGAGGCCGCGGCGGCGGCTCGCCCGTAGTGTGCCGGGGAATGGCGTGACCCCACAAGGGATCGTTGCGTTCCTGTGAGCAACTTCCAGACAACTGGCAGGGCGGCGCTGGCAGACTAAGTGTCATGGTGACGTTGCTGCTGGACCAGACGCAACTTGAAGTCGTGCTCTCGCCGCTGGAACGAGCCGCGACATTCCACCGCGAGAACCTCCGGATCGTGCGCGACACCATCACCAAGGTCCAGCTGACCGACGACGCGTGGACCTGGCTGCGAGGGGTGCCGAATCCCGGCACGCACATCCCCGGCGTCCTGGCCGCGGGAAGCTGGAAGGCCGCGGGCAGCCTCGATTTCGTGCTCATCCGCCGCCGTCGCCCGAGCGTCGTCATCGACCTCGAGGGCGACGATCAGTACCGCCGCCTGATCCTCACGACCCGGCACGGCCTCGCGCTCACACAGGCGCTCCGACTCGACGTGTCCTCGGAGCCCGCGAACGTCGAGGAGATCGTCGCCACGGCGCCGACCCCCGTGACGAAGGGGAGCCGCCGACCGGTCATCCGCCCCCGGCCCGCCTGAGCACAGGGCGACCGACGCGCGAATCCGCGCCCCACGACAGGGAACGCCCTCCGCAGCCGTCAGGCTGGGAGGGCGTTCTGCTGCATGAGCGGGCGGGTCACCCGTGGTGGGTCTCGCCGTGATGGTTCTGGCCGTCGTGGTTCTCGCCGTCGTGATCCTGGCCGTCGGTGGCCTCGGCGTCGCCGGATTCCTCGAGGCTCGATTCCTCGGAGTCGGACTCGGACTCGGCCAGCGGAACGGTGTCGATCACGCCGGTGGAGGCGACGCTCCAGTGGGCACCGTCCTGGACGGGGGCATCGTCGGTGGCCTCGGCGTCCTGCCCCAGCGGGTAGTCCTTCGGCTCGTCCTCGTAGTACGCGCGTGCGGCCGCGGCGAGCATCGAGCTGACGGCTGCCGACCGCGGATCGGCGTCCTCCTCGGTCTCGGCAGTGTCCTCGCCGCCGTCGACGTCCGCGGCGGTGTCGAGGTCGGCGAAGATCTCGACACCGGCGGGGGCATCATCCTCCGCTGCGTCGTCCTCGTGGGCGTCGGCGCCGTCCGTGCTGACGATCTGCTCGTCTCCGGCGGTGTCGTCTCCGGCGGTGTCGTCCGCGACGGTGTCGTCTGTGGCGGTGCCGTCGTGCTCAGAGGTCTGTGCGGGAGTGTCCGTCTCGGGGTCGTCACTCGTCGTGAAGACCTCGGCGACGTCGTGCCGCGGCGATTCCCGGTCAGCCGTGGCCGCGGGGGAGGCGACGGGGGCTGCCGCGCCGAACAGGATCTCGTCGAATGACCGCGCCGGGGGCTCCTCGGCCTGGTCGGTCTCGTCGTCCCGGCTCGTGTCGCCGTGGTCCTCGTCGCCGTGACGATCTTCGGGGTCTTCGTGGGGGAGCGGTTCGTCCGCCTCGTATCCGGGTGCAGCGACGGGAGCGGCATCCACCGGCGTCTCGTCGTCCGCCTCGGGGGTGAACAGCTCGGAGACGCCATCGTTCGAATCCTCGTCGGCGGTCGCCGACGCGGCAGCCGCTGCGGCCAGGTCATCACCAACGGCTTCACCGGCGGGTGCGGCGGCGGCCTCGGCGGCCCAGGCCGCGGCGGCGGCTACCGGGATGGCGACCGTGGACTCGGCGTCAGCGGCGTCGGTGGCAGCGGCGTCGGGCGCGGCGGCGAGCACCGGCGCGTCGAGCGGCGGCGTGTTCGTGTCTGCGCGGGGCGCGAGTCGGCCGCCGCGCATGAGGTCGATGAAGACGTCTTCCAGGGTCGGGCCGCGCTGCACGAGCGTGCTCAGGGCGATTCCGGCCTCCGCGGCGACAGCTCCGACGGTCCCGGCGTCGCCGCCTCGCACGGTCAGGCCGGAGCGCAGGACCTCGATGTCGAATCCTGCCGCGTCGAGCGCGACACGAAGCGCACCACGATCCGCGGCATCCACGATGACGGAGCCGCCTTGCGGGTCGGCGAGCGTCTCGATACCGCTCGCCAGCACCAACCGGCCCTTCGAGAGGACCAGGACGTTGTCGGCGACCTGCTCCACCTCGCTGAGGACGTGCGAGGACACGAGTACCGTGCGTCCTTCGTCGGCGAGGCGGCGCATCAGCAGTCGCATCCAGCGGATGCCCTCGGGGTCGAGCCCGTTGGCCGGCTCATCGAAGACGAGCGCACCCGGGTCGCCGAGAAGGGCGTGCGCGACGCTCAGCCTCTGACGCATGCCGAGCGAGAAGCCGCCGATCCGGGAGTCGCCTTCGGAGTCCAAGCCGACGAGGGACAGAACCTCTCCGACGCGGGCCAGCGGGATGCCGTTCGCCTTGGCGGCGATCGTCAGCTGACGTTCGGCGGTGCGCCGAGGACGATAGACGGTCTCTTCCAGGACGGCACCGATGGTGCGCAGCGGCTGGCGGAGCTCCGCGTAGGCCGTCCCGCCGATCGTGGCCGTTCCGGAGGTGGCGCGCACCTGACCGAGGAGGATTCGCAGGGTGGTGGTCTTGCCGGCTCCGTTCGGGCCGAGGAAGGCGGTGACGGCGCCGGGCTCGACGCGCGCGGAGAAGTCCGAGACGGCGGTCACCTCATTGAAGCGCTTCGTCACGTGCGTGAACTCCAGCACCTGTCCTTCAGGCATCCGTGACCTCTCGTCGCAGTGAACAGTTCCTCCCTATCCTGCCGGAAAAGCCTGTCGGATCCCGCATTTCGCGCGGATTCTCCGCCCTCGGCGAAGCGGTAACCTGGCACGCGTGACCGAATCCCAGGCTGCATCCCGTGTCCTCATCCGCACCGAAGGAGCACTCGGGCGGCTCACCCTCAATCGTCCGGAGGCGATCAACGCGCTCGACGAGGGGATGATCGAGACGCTCACCGAGGCGCTCGACGCCTGGCGCGACGACACCGACGTGCAGATCGTGCTGATCGACGGGGCGGGGGAACGCGGCATGTGCGCCGGCGGAGACGTGCGTGCGCTGCACGCGCAGATCGTCGCCGGGGAGTCCGAGCGCACCGCCGAGTTCTTCCGCGCGGAGTATGCGTTGAACGCGATGATCGCGGAGTATCCGAAGCCGGTCGTGGCGTTCGCCGACGGCATCACGATGGGCGGAGGGATCGGCCTGGCTGGTCATGCGGCGATCCGCATCGTCACGGAGCGCTCGAAGCTGGCGATGCCCGAGACCCGGATCGGGTTCACGCCCGATGTCGGCGGCACCTGGCTGCTCGGACGAGCGCCCGGCCGATTCGGGGAGTATTTCGGGCTGACCGGCGCGACGATGAGCGGAGCGGATGCCGTCTACCTGGGGTTCGCCGACCACTTCGTGCCGTCCGATCGTCTGGACGCGCTGCGGGAGGCCCTGGCGTTCCGTGCGGATCCGACCGGCCCGAGCGAGATCGTCCTGCTCTTCGACGAGACGCCGGAGCCCACGCAGCTGCCCGCATCGAAGGCGTGGGTCGACGAAGCGTTCTCGGCCGCGACCGTGAGCGAGATCATCGACCGCCTGCAGGCGCAGGGCACCGCGGAGGCCGCCGCCACGGCTGAGCTCTTGGCCGGCCTCGCCCCCACCGGCCTCACCGTCACGCTCGATGCCGTGCGCGAAGCGCGCGAGCTCCCGGGGTTGCGGGCTGCCCTCGAGGGCGAGTACCGGCGGGTGCTGTGGTTCGTCAACGAGCACCCGGACCTCGTCGAGGGCATCCGCGCGCAGCTCGTCGACAAGGACCGCAACCCGAAGTGGGACCCGCCGACGCTGGCCGAGCTCGCCCCGGATGCGGGGGCCCCGGCGCGGGCGTACGTGCCCCGGCCGCCGCTGTTCTGACGCTGCGCGGTGTGCGGGGCCGCCGGGAGCGTGCCCGCGTGCGGTGCACACCCGTCGGGAGCGTGCCCGCTTGTCGGACGGTTTCGGCCGTTTCCAGTCGGTTCGGCCCGGAACTCCCGACAGGCGGGCAGGGAGTCCCCGACAGGTGGGCCGGGCCGGAGCGGGACCGGGCTACTCCCCGGCGTCCTCTGGCGTCGTCCGCGACTGCCAGATCGTCCGCAGCACATCGACGATGTCGTCGAGCTCGGCGCCGAGGGGGTCGGCCTCGTCGACCAGGTCGCGGAGGCGGCGGATCACTGAGGCCGGGAGGACCCCGGCCGACTCGGAGACACGCGTGCCGGCGGCGGTGCGCGAAATCACCAGTCCGTCCGCCTCGAGCATCCTGTAGGCGCGTGCGGCGGTGCCGGGAGCGACGCCCAGATCGCTCGCCGTCTGGCGGACGGTCGGCAGTCGTTCGCCGGCACCGAGCTGGCCCGAGACGATGAGGCCGCGCAACTGCCGGTAGATGTCGAGCGCAGGATTGGTCTCATCTGCCGCCGAGAGCTTCGGATTCGGGCTCATCACACGGCCTCGCTGTCGGCGGGGCTCTCGGCCTCGGCGCCCGTACGCGCGCCGTGATCGCGCGGGTACAGCTGCCCGATCACCAGGAAGAGGAGCACGAAGGCGGCGATCTCCAGCAACGGTGCCAGACCGCCTCCGACACCTGCGATCTCGCCGTATCGCCAGAATGCCGTGTAGGAGTCCGAGCCGCCGTCGCGCTGGACGGTCAGACCGACGACCGATCCGGCATCGGCGATGAACCGCCACGCCCCCGCAAGGGTGAGGAGGAGCGCCGACGTCGCCGTCCGGGTGATCGCCGTCGCGACATCGCGGCGTTCCCGCTGCTCTGCGGCCACCGTCTCCGGGCGCAGGAACGGGCGGACGGCGCTCGCGTGGAGCGCGGCCACCATGACTGCCAGGAGGACCGCGGTGCAGATCAGCACGGGGATGCCGTACGCCCAGCCGTAGAACCAGGGTCGGAGCGGGTCGATCGGCTCGTTGTTGATCTCGATCTCGAGGAAGACATAGGGACCCCCGTTGATGTTCGACGAAGCGAGACCGGCCAGGACCGTGGTCGCCGTGAGAGCAAGCACTGCGAGGGCGGCTCCCGCCGTTCCTGCGCGCGGACTGAAGGTCAGCCACGTGCGGCGGGGAACGGCGACCGGTCGTTCCGGGGGTGTGCTCCCGAGGGTCGCGACGATCGCGAGCAAGAGTCCGATGCCGACGGACGCCGTGAACACCGGCATCGCGTACCGCCACCAGGAGATGACGCCGTTGAGGTCGAGCACGTATCCGGAGATCAGGTTGTCGGCGAGGAAGACGACGACCACTCCGATCGCCGTCAGACCGATCGTGCGGTGCTCTCGCGAGTAGCGGGCGACGACGCCGCCGGCTGCGGCCGCCCCGAGCCGCATCCGGCTCTCCCTCTGCGCGCGCCTTCCGGGGAACACGCAGATGCCGCACGCGATGACCGCCGCGACGACCAGAGAGACCCACGGCATCGTGAAGAGCGCGCCGAGCATCTGCCAGCCATCCAGGCGCCACAGAGCGGAGGCGAGCGGGGAGGTGAAAAGGTCAGGCATGCGGAGTCCGTTCTCTTTGTACTGCATGTCTATCACAAGTTGTATCAGTGCGTAAATACAAGCTCGGACCGAACCGCTGATCGTACGGGAAAGCGGTTCGCTGTCAGCGAAGGTCCACCCGGAGGGGGATACGAATGTCCGCGGATCGTGGCACTCTGTCTTGTGGCCGGTTGTCGGTCGGCATCCGTCTGCCGAGAAACCCGCCGCTTCATCCTTCCTAGAAAGTCCGCCTGTGCTGGGAAAAATCCTCTTTCGCTATCTCTCTCGATACCGGTGGCTGTTGCTCGCGGTGCTGGTCTTCCAGCTCGCCAGCGTGGCAGCGACCCTCTACCTCCCGCGCCTGAACGCCGACATCATCGACAAGGGCGTCGCCCGCGGTGACACCGCCTACATCTGGGGCACCGGCCTGTTCATGCTCACGGTCTCGTTGGGTCAGATCATCGCCTCGGTCACCGCGACCTACTTCGCCGCGCGCGCCGCGATGGGTGCCGGACGCGACATCCGTTCCGACGTGTTCGGCAAGGTCAGCGGCTTCTCCGAGCGCGAGGTCTCCCAGTTCGGTGCCGGCTCACTCATCACCCGCAACACGAACGACGTGCAGCAGGTGCAGATGCTCGCCATGATGGGCGCGACCATGCTCGTCACGGCGCCGCTGCTCGCGATCGGCGGCATCATCTTCGCCGTGCAGACCAACGTCGGCCTCAGCTGGCTCATCGCGGTCTCCGTGCCGCTGCTGCTGATCCTCGCCGCTCTCGTGATCGGGCGCATGGTCCCACTGTTCCGCAGTTACCAGGGCAAGCTCGACAACGTGAACCGCATCATGCGGGAGCAGCTCACCGGTGTCCGCGTCGTCCGTGCGTTCGTGCGCGAGGGCATCGAAGAGGAGCGCTTCCGCGGGGCCAACACCGACATCATGGTCGTCGGTCGCAAGGTCGGCTCGTTGTTCGTGCTGCTCTTCCCCCTGTTCATGCTCATCCTCAACGTCACCGTCGTCTCGGTCATCTGGTTCGGCGGCATCGAGGTGAACAACGGCACGGTGCAGGTCGGCACGCTGTTCGCCTTCATGCAGTACATCGGCCAGATCATGGGCGGCGTGATCATGGCGAGCTTCATGGCGATGATGATCCCGCGCGCGGCGGTCTCGGCCGAGCGCATCGGCGAGGTGCTCGACTCCGAATCCACGCTGATCCGTCCCGAGAACGGCGTCACCGAGTTCCCGGTACCGGGATCCGTGGCGCTCGACGACGTCGAGTTCACCTACCCCGGAGCCGATTCGCCGGTCCTCACCGGCATCAGCTTCGCAGCGCAGCCGGGTGAGACCGTCGCGATCGTCGGTTCGACCGGATCGGGCAAGACGACGCTCGTGTCGCTCATCCCGCGTCTCTTCGACGTCTCGGGCGGCGCGGTGCACGTCGGCGGCACGGACGTGCGCGAGGCCGACGTCGAGGCGCTGTGGGACAGCATCGGACTGGTGCCGCAGCGTCCTTTCCTCTTCACCGGAACCGTCGCATCGAACCTGCGCTACGGGCGTGAAGATGCGACCGACGAAGAACTCTGGCATGCGCTCGACATCGCGCAGGGTCGCGACTTCGTCGAGGAGATGCCGGACGGACTCGATTCGCGGATCGCGCAGGGTGGTACGAACGTCTCGGGCGGTCAGCGCCAGCGTCTCGCGATCGCGCGTGCGATCGTGCACCAGCCGCAGATCCTCGTCTTCGACGACTCGTTCTCTGCACTCGATCTGACCACCGATGCCCGGCTCCGCCAGGCGTTGTGGAGGGAGCTCCCGCATGTGACGAAGATCGTGGTCGCCCAGCGCATCTCCACCATCACGGACGCCGACCGCATCGTCGTCCTCGACGGCGGCACGATGGTGGGCGTCGGCACGCACGAGGAACTGCTCGAGACGAGCGAGACCTACCGCGAGATCGTCGAGTCGCAGCTGGGGGTGGACGCATGAGCGAGCAGAACAAGGAACAGGGCAAGCCCACGCGTAGCCGCCGCAAGGCCACGGCTCCCGTGGCCGAGGTCGAACTGACGGCGGAGGAGAAGTACGAGGCCGAGCTCGCGGAGCAGGCCCGACAGAACTCCGGCGACTGGGACAGCGTCGCGCCGGGCAAGGCCGACAACTTCGGGCCGAGCTTCGCGCGCATGATCGGGTTGCTGAAGCCCTCGGCACTCTGGTTCGTCTTCGTGTCGATCCTGGGTGCGCTGGGCGTCGTGCTGACGGTCGCCGCGCCCAAGGTGCTCGCCGAGGCGACGAACCTCGTCTACAAGGGGTTCATCTCCATCCAACTCGGGCAGCCGAACGGCGACTCCCCGGGGTTCCCGGCAGGAACATCGCAGGACGTCGTGGTCGAGGCGCTGCGAGGCGCGGGTCAGGACGACTTCGCGAATCAGATCGGCGCGCTGGGTGACTTCACCGTCGGTCAGGGTGTCGACTTCGGCGCGCTGCGCCTGGTCATCGCCGCTGTCCTCGCCATCTATGTCGCCGCGGCGTTCCTCACCTGGATCCAGGGGTACGTCATCAACGTGATCATGGTGCGCACCATGTGGCGTCTGCGCGAGGCGGTCGAGGCGAAGATCAACCGTCTGCCCCTGTCGTACTTCGACAAGGTGCAGCGCGGTGAGCTGATCTCGCGCGTCACGAACGACATCGACAACATCACCCAGACGATGCAGCAATCGCTGTCCGGTGCGCTCACCTCCGTGCTCACCGTGATCGGCGTGCTCGTGATGATGTTCTCGATCTCCTGGCAGCTCGCGCTCGTCGCCCTCATCACGCTGCCGCTGATGGGTGTGATCTTCGGCATCATCGGTCCGCGCTCGCAGAAGGCCTTCGGCACGCAGTGGCGCAAGGTCGGACGGCTCAACGCCCGCGTCGAGGAGGCGTTCTCCGGCCACGCGCTGGTGAAGGTCTTCGGACGCGAGAAAGACGCGCTCGACAAGTTCCAGGCCGAGAACGAGGAGCTGTTCCAGGCCAGCTTCAAGGCGCAGTTCCTGTCCGGCATCATCATGCCGGCGATGATGTTCGTCGGAAACCTCAGCTACGTGGGCATCGCGGTGCTCGGTGGTCTGATGGTCGCGAATGGACAGCTCCGTCTCGGCGATGTGCAGGCGTTCATCCAGTACTCGCAGCAGTTCACGCAGCCGCTCTCCGAGCTCGGCGGCATGGCTGCGGTGGTCCAGTCGGGTACGGCGTCGGCGGAGCGAGTGTTCCAGCTCCTCGACGCGGACGAGCAGGAGGCGGACGATGCCGATGCGCCGGAGCTCGTCGAGGGCAAGGGCGTCATCGAGTTCGAGAACGTCGCATTCTCGTACACGCCGGATCGTCCGCTGATCAAAGACCTGTCGTTCCGGGTGGAGCCGGGGCAGACCGTCGCGATCGTGGGGCCGACCGGTGCAGGGAAGACGACCCTGGTCAACCTGATCATGCGCTTCTACGAGCTCAGCGGCGGACGCATCATGCTCGACGGTCAGGACATCGCCGAGGTGACCCGGGATGAGCTGCGGTCGCGCACCGGCATGGTGCTGCAGGATCCGTGGCTGTTCGCGGGGAGCATCCGCGAGAACATCCGCTACGGCCGCTCCACCGCGACCGACGACGAGGTCCTCGCCGCGGCGAAGGCGACCTACGTCGACCGCTTCGTCCACGCCCTCCCCGAGGGCTACGACACGGTGCTCGACGAGGATGCCGCGAACGTCTCCGCGGGCGAGCGTCAGCTCATCACCATCGCGCGCGCGTTCGTCGCACAGCCGTCGATCCTCATCCTCGATGAGGCCACGTCGGCCGTCGACACCCGCACCGAGTTGTTGCTGCAGCACGCGATGGCCGCCCTTCGCAAGGGACGCACGTCCTTCGTGATCGCGCACCGCCTGTCGACCATTCGCGATGCCGACCTCATCCTCGTGATGGAGCACGGCGACATCGTGGAGAAGGGCACGCACGACGAGCTGATCGCCGCGCAGGGAGCCTACTGGCGCCTGTACCAGTCGCAGTTCGAGCAGGCGGCCACAGACATCGACGCCGAAGAGGCCCTCACCGGCTCGACGCCCGTCGTGGTCACCGGTGACGCGGACGAGGAGAGCGTGCACGCGGCTGCGGCCGTCGCCGGCGCGTCGGTGGGGGCGCAGGTTCCTGCCGCCGAGACGGCTGCTGCCCAGGCGCTTCTCGAGGAGGGGGCCGACGGCTCCGCCTCTCGCGACTGAGCGGCATCACGCAGACGCCCCATCCTGCTCACGCGGGATGGGGCGTCGTGCTGTACTCGGCCGCGCGAAGTGTCAGGACCCGTCGTCTGTGATCCCGAGCAGTTCCAGGGGATGGGTCAGGCGCCACCACGGGCTCGGCCCCTCGACGTCATCGGCCAGGACCAGGGGAACCGTCACGGTGTTGAGCGGTCCGGCCGCGGTCAAGGTGCCCACGGTGGCGTCCTCGTCCCGCTTTTCGCCGAGATCGAAGGCCGTGGTCGCAGTGGCGACAGCACCGTTCCACAGCACGACATCGGCATCGGATTCGGTGACCACGTCGACCTTCTCGCCCCAGTCCGTCGTGACCTGTCCGACGACCGTGCCCTTCGCGACTGCTGCCTCCTGTGCGTCCAGGGCGGCCTCCGTCTCGGCGAACAGCGAACGGGTGAGAGCGAGGCGCTCGTCGTCGCCCGCCTGATTCAGCGCCGCCGCGAACAGGTGCACCGTGGTGTCCCCGATCGTCAGGTCTTTCGCCGTCAGCAGGTTCCAGCCGACCAGCGTGCCGGTCTTGATGCCGACGACGCCCGGATCGGCGAGCATCCCGTTGGTGTTGACGACCGTGCCCGCACCCGGGAGGTCCACTGACCGGGTGCCGACGATCTCCGCGAACACGGGGTTCTGCATGGCCAGCTCGCCGAGCTTGATCAGGGCCGCAGGGGTCGCCACATTGCGCTCGTCGAACCCGGAGGGGGTGACTACCGTGATGTCGGTGAGCGCACGATCGCGCAGCCACACCTCGGCGGCGGCCGCGAACTCCTGGTCCGAGCCCCAGATCTCGGAGGCCAGCCGGTCGATGTAGTTGTTCGCCGACCCGAGGAGGGTGCCCTGGAGCATCTGGTACTCGGTGAGGACGCCGTCGACGGGGACATCCAGTGCGGACTGATCGCTGCGCCGGTAGTTCCAGTAGTCCACGCTGTCGCGGTAACTGAAGCCGAACTCCGGCCCCTGCTCGCCGAGGGCGAGGGGCATGCGGTCGAGAACCATCAAGCTGCTCACGACCTTGGTGATGCTCGCGATGCTCACCGGATCGGTGATCGACGCCGCGGTGGTGAGCCCGGCGATGCCGACGGACGCGCTGCCCTCACTCGGCCAGGTGATCGTCGCGGCGGGAGCGGGAACCGTGTCGAACTCGACGGACTGCGCCGTCGGCGGAACCTCGTGCAGCGGCCAGAGCAACGTCGTGCCCGCATAGCCGGCGACCAGCGCGGTGAGCGCGACGAGCGGCACCAGGATTCCCGGGCGAGCGATGGCCGGCCGCAGGCGAGCTCCACGGAGGAGCCCGCCGTTCTGTTCGGTTCCCGGGGTCTGCTCGAACGTCGCCGTGGCCGTGTGCGCACCGACGGCGGCGGCATCGACCCAGGTCAGTGCGGTCGCGCCCGTCGTGCCGTCGGCCCACTGCACGGCCGCGCCGTCGACGAGCGCCTCGGCCTCATCGGGCTCCTGCGCCTCCTCACCCTCGCCGCGTCGGCGGGGGTGGAAGGGCGGCTTCGTGAGTGGCGGAGTCGCGGGACCATCCGCCGGCTCCGGGTCGTGCACGGGCTCCGGGTCGAGCACGGGCTCCGGATCGGACGCCGACGCGGGGTCGTCCGACGAAGCCGTGCCGCGACGTCGTGCGGGCGTCCGGTCGACCGTGAACAGCGCGCCGATCGCGGCGGCGTCGACCGGGACAGCGGAGACGACGGAGGGATCCGACGGGGGCGTGTCGCCGGCGAAGAGTCGATCGGCGGCGAAGGGTGCGGCGCTCTCCGATGCGGGGGCGGCGGGGTCCGACGCGATCGCCAGGTCGTCCACCGGCCCGGAGGGGGCGGCCGTACGCGAGCCGTCGTCGCTGACGACGCCCGTCGCCTCGTCGGCGGGATCTGAAGCGGTCACTCGTTTACGGTACCCAATCCCCGGCGTGTTCCGCGGCGCGAAGCCCTGTCGCCACGCCGGTGTCGCCACCGGGTAAGATCATCAGCACAACCACGGGAGTCCGGCGAGCCGGGCTGAGAGGGAGCGAATCGCGCTTCGACCGTCGAACCTGATCTGGGTCATGCCAGCGCAGGGAGGAGTTCAGATGAGTACGTCCACGTCCGCATCCGCGAAGCAGGCATCCGCCGCGAACGGTCTGCGCCCCACGTCGATCTGGCGCTGGCGCGTCGTCGACATCGTCGTCGCCGCCGTCCTCGGCGTCGCGATCGGCCTCGTCTTCTGGGGCTGGAACACCATCGGGTACGCCTGGTTCGGCGCCGCTGACGCCCTGACGCCGGGTCTCGGCGGCATCGCCGTCGGCATCTGGCTGCTCGGCGGCGTCGTCGGCGGTCTCGTGATCCGCAAGCCGGGCGCCGCGCTGGTGGTCGAGCTGGTCGCGGCGATCGTGTCGATGCTGATCGGCAACGTGTGGGGCGTCTCGACCGTACTGTCCGGCATCGTGCAGGGCCTCGGTGCGGAGATCATCTTCGCGCTCTTCTTCTATCGTCGTTTCGGCATCGTGGTCGCCGCGCTCGCGGGTGTCGGGGCAGCGGTCGCCGCCTGGGTGTTCGAGCTGTTCTACGGCAGCTCGCCGAACATCCTGAAGTCGGTCGAGTTCAACACCATCTATCTGGTCAGCGTCGTCGTCTCGGGCGCGATCCTCGCCGGCGTGGTCGGGTGGCTGCTCGTGCGGGCCCTCGCCGTCACCGGCGCACTCAACCGCTTCGCCGTCGGGCGAGAGCACGTGCGCGAGGTCTGAGCGTGAGCTTCGCCGCCCCGGCCCGCGTGCAGGCTGCGGGCTGGGGCTGGCGGTACGCCGGTCGAAAGCGCCCCGCCGTCGCCGACGTCTCGTTCACGATCGAACCGGGCGAGCGGGTGCTGCTTCTCGGCGCTTCGGGCGCGGGCAAGTCGACTCTGCTCGCCGGTCTCGCCGGCGTCCTGGGCGGCGATGACGAGGGGGAGCGGACCGGTGCCCTGCGCATCGACGGCGCGTCCCCGGAATCGCGGCACGGTCGCGTGGGGCTCGTCCTCCAGGACCCCGATGCCGGAATCGTGCTGTCGAAAGTCGGCGATGATGTGGCGTTCGGCTGCGAGAATCTCGGTGTCGCGGCGTCCGAGATCCCGGACCGAGTCGCGGAGGCTCTCGACGCCGTGGGCCTCGACGTCTCGCCGCAGCGTCCCACGAAGGCGCTCTCGGGCGGCCAGAAGCAGCGACTGGTGCTGGCCGGCGTGCTCGCGATGCGTCCGGGCCTGCTGCTGCTCGACGAGCCGACCGCGAACCTCGACCCCGAGGGCGTGCGCGAGGTGCGGGCGAGCGTCGAGCGGGCCGTGGTCTCCTCGGGTGCGACACTGATCGTCGTCGAGCATCGCACGCCGGTGTGGGTTGATCTGATGACGCGTGTGATCGTGCTGGCGGCCGACGGCGGGCTGCTCGCGGACGGACCGCCCGAGCACGTGTTCGCGGTCCACGGCGATGTGCTCGCCGATGCGGGGGTGTGGGTGCCCGGGCGTGGCCTCGACCTGCCCGTGCTGGAGCAGGTGACGGCACCCCATGCGCTCTCCGCCTCCGGGCTCTCGATTGCGAGGGAAGCGGGCGTCGTCGTGCAGGCGGGACTCGACCTGCACGTACCGCGGGCGAACGCGACCGTGATCACCGGGCCCAACGGGGCGGGCAAATCGACCCTCGCGCTCACGCTCGCCGGACTCATCCCCGAAGAGGCAGGAGAGGTGCGGTCGGCACCCGAGTTGGCGGGGCGCAAAGGCACCCGCCCGATCCGGTGGACATCGCGCGAGTTGCTCACGCGCATCGGCATGGTCTTCCAGGAGCCGGAGCACCAGTTCCTCACCCAGACGCTGCGTGACGAGCTCGCTGTCGGGCCACGCGCGCTCGGCTGGGACCGTGCGAGGACGGACGCCGTGGTCGACGATCTCCTCGAGCGCCTCGGCCTCGCCCCACTCGCGCTGGCCAACCCGTTCACGCTCTCCGGCGGGCAGAAGCGGCGGCTGTCCGTCGCGACGGCGTTGGCGGGTGCACCGGAGGTGATCGTGCTCGACGAGCCGACGTTCGGTCAGGACCGGCGTGGATGGATCTCCCTCGTCGCGCTCCTGCAGGAGGAGATCACGCGTGGACGGTCGATCATCGCGGTGACGCACGACGATGCCGTGGTCCGACATCTGGGTGGTCATCGCATCGAGTTGGGGGCGGCAGCGTGACGGCGATCGAGACCGCACGGCCGGTATGGCTGGACGGGGTGAACCCGGTGACGAAGCTGGTGCTCGCCGTGCTGCTGTCGGTGCCGTTGTTCGCGTCCATCGACATCACGAGCGCGCTGGCCGCGATCGTCCTGCAGCTGCTGTGCCTGCCGCTGACCGGACTGCGTCCCTCGACGGTCCTGAGGAGGCTGCTCCCGATCATGATCTTCGCGCCGATCGCCGGCGTGAGCATGCTGCTGTACGCCGAACCGGCCGGACGGATCTACTGGACCTTCGGGTTCGCCACGATCAGCGAGGACTCCATCACCCTCGCGATCGCGGTGAGCCTGCGCGTGGTCGCGCTCGGGCTGCCCACGATCCTGCTCTTCGGCGGCACCGACCCGACCGAACTCGCCGATGCGCTGGCCCAGGTCGCCAAGCTCCCGAGTCGCTTCGTGCTGGGCATCCTGGCCGGTACGCGGATGCTGGGCCTGTTCCTGGATGACTGGCGCACCATGAGCCTGGCTCGTCGTGCGCGCGGTGTGGGGGACCGGGGCGTGCTCCGACGGTTCTTTTCCATGGCCTTCGTGCTGCTCGTGTTCGCCGTGAGGCGCGGCTCCAAACTGGCGCTCGCGATGGAAGCGCGCGGATTCGGCTCGGACATCCCCCGCACCTGGTCGCGTCCGTCGCGGCTGCACCCGAGAGATGCGGTGGCGCTGGTCGGCGGCATCGCGATCATGGCGCTCGCGCTCGCCGCTGCTGTCGTCGTGGGGACGTTCCGCTTCGTGTGGAGCTAGGGTCTGTCGCGAACCGGTCGATACGTCGGCGCGATCTCGCTACGGTGGGCGGCAAGGCCGCAAGGACGCCTCCACCGAAAGGTTCTCGCATGAGCAGTTCGCCCTCCTCCGACTACGAGCCGATGTTCACGCGCCCGGGGGAGGCGTCGGTCGCCCCGCGCCATCTGATCCCGCCCCAGGGTTCGCTCCCTGCCACGGCGAGGCAGATCGTCGAGGACGAGACGATCCTCGACGGCAACGCGCGCCTCAACCTGGCGACGTTCGTCAGCACGTGGATGGATGACGACGCCAAGCAGGTGTACACCTCGTCTTTCGACAAGAACATGATCGACAAGGACGAGTACCCGCAGACGGCGGCGATCGAGGACAACTGCTGGCACATGCTGGCGAACCTCTGGAACGCGCCGGACGCCTCGGGTGCCATCGGTACCTCGACGGTCGGTTCGTCCGAGGCGTGCATGCTGGGCGGCCTCGCCTTCAAGCGTCGCTGGCAGCAGGCGCGACGTGCCGCGGGAAAGGACACGTCGACGCCGAACCTGGTGATGTCGTCCGCCGTGCAGGTGTGCTGGGAGAAGTTCTGCAACTACTTCGACGTCGAGCCGCGCTACGTCCCCATCTCCGAGGAGCACAAGACGCTCGACGGTCACGACCTGGCGACGTACGTCGATGAGAACACGATCGGCGTCGTCGCGATCATGGGCGTCACCTATACCGGGATGTACGAACCGGTGGCGGCGATCGCCGCGGCGCTCGACGAGATCCAGAAGGACACCGGGCTTGACATCCCCATCCACGTCGACGGTGCCTCCGGGGCGATGATCGCGCCGTTCCTGCAACCCGATCTCGTGTGGGACTTCCGTCTCGAGCGCGTGCACTCGATCAGTACGTCCGGCCACAAGTACGGTCTCGTGTACCCGGGTCTCGGATGGGTGGTCTGGCGCGAGGAGAAGTGGCTGCCGGAGGATCTCGTGTTCAAGGTCAGCTACCTCGGCGGCGAGATGCCCACGTTCGCGCTGAACTTCTCGCGTCCGGGGGCGCAGGTGCTGTTGCAGTACTACCTGTTCCTCCGGCTGGGGTTCGAGGGCTACCGTGCCGTGCAGCAGGAGTCGCAGGACGTCGCGAAGTATCTGTCGGCCGGGATCGCGGGGCTCGACGCCTTCGAGCTCTGGAACGACGGCAGCGACATCCCGGTGTTCGCCTGGCGCCTCAAGGACGGCCATACGAAGAACTGGACGCTGTACCACCTGCAGGACCGGCTCCGGATGCGCGGATGGCTCGTGCCGGCGTACCCGATGCCCGCGGATCTCGAGCAGATCACGGTGCAGCGGATCGTCGTGCGCAACGGGCTGAGCATGGACCTGGCCGCCGACCTGCTGGACGCGATCACGGCGGAAGTCGCGCACCTCGACGCCCTCACCGCGCCGATGCCGTCCGATCACCCCGACTCGGCGTTCCACCACTAGGGGGTGCTCAGGTCGCATTCCAGAGGTCGCGGTAGAAGGCGAGACGCTCGCGGTCGGGTTCGACTCCGTAGGCCTCGATCAGAGCGTCCTCCCACCCGGGGCCGAAGTTCCACTCGGTGCTCATGGAGGCGACGGCGATGTCGGCCCAGCGGTCGGCCACGCCCAGCAGAGCCAGGTCGACGTGCGCGAGCCAGCGGCCGTCGTCTCCCACCAGGGTGTTGGGGCAGCAGGCATCGCCGTGACTGACGACGAGGCGGTCGACAGCGGGCGCGGTCCGGAGGCTTTCCGGCACGACGATCCCGCGTCGTTCCGCGTTCGCGATGCGCGAAGGCACGCTCCACTCCCAGGGGCACTCCCGCACGGGGAGGGCTTCATGCATCGCGCGGAGCCCTTCGCCGACTGCTCGCACTGCGGTCGCGGGCTCTGCGACCCATCGCGGGTCCACGGCGCTGAGGCCGTCGAGGGCGGCAGTGATCATCCACTCGTGCGTGTCATCCGCCCCGCTGTCGAGCACGGTCGGCACAGTGATCCAGCCCGACGCCCACCTCATCCGTTCGGCCTCGTCGCTCAACGTGAACTCGAGGTTCCGAGGCCCCCACTTGATGTAGAACGGCTCTGCGTTGCCGGTGGCGCGGAAGGTGAGTCCGCCGTAGTCGTTGCGCCAGACACATTCGAGGTCGGCTCCCCGGGCGAGCAGGCGGACGTGTTCGGGGACGACGACGTCTTCGGCGGGGATCGACATCCATCCATCCTGCCCGACGGCGCCTGAGGAGTGATGTCGTAGGCTCGCTCTCGACGCCGTGCCTCCGTTCGTGATGACACCAAGAACCACGTAGGCTGGGACCGCGTTCCATCACAGCAGACGCACGACGACGTTCGAAGGAGAACATCAGATGCAGATCAGCGGACAGGGTGCACTCATCACCGGCGGCGCCTCGGGGCTCGGCCTGGCGACCGCACGTCGCCTCGTCGCCGCGGGCGCCCACGTCACGATCATCGACCTCGCTTCGTCGAAGGGCGCGGAGGTGGCCGATGAGATCGGCGGGCTGTTCGTCGCCGCCGACGTCACGAGCGCCGAGGAGGTACAGGCGGCCGTCGCGGCCGCGCAGTCCGCCGCGCCGCTGCGTGTGGTGGTGAACTGTGCGGGCATCGCGCCGCCGGCCAAGGTGCTCGACCGCGAAGGCAACCCTGCCGTGCTCGCCGACTTCGAACGGGTGATCCGCATCAACCTCGTCGGCACGTTCAACGTCGTCTCGCAGGCATCCGCCGTGATCGCCAAGAACGAGCTCCACGACGACGAGCGTGGCGTCATCGTCAACACCGCGAGCGTGGCCGCCTTCGACGGACAGATCGGCCAGCCCGCGTACTCGGCGTCGAAGGGCGGCGTGCACGCGATGACCCTTCCGATCGCGCGCGAGCTCGCGCGCCACGGCATCCGGGTCTGCACGATCGCGCCCGGCATCATGGAGACGCCGATGCTGATGGGGCTGCCGCAGGAGGCACAGGACTCCCTCGGCCAGCAGGTGCCGTTCCCCGCCCGCCTCGGCCGACCCGACGAATACGCCGCTCTCGTGGAGCAGATCGTCGAGAACGGCTACCTCAACGGCGAGACCATCCGCCTCGACGGCGCGATCCGCATGGCCCCGCGCTGACCCCGCCCTCAGAACCGCGATCGAGAACCCAGGAGAATCCATGACACTGGCAGGCAAGACCATCCTGATGTCGGGCGGCAGCCGTGGCATCGGCCTCGCGATCGCGCTGCGGGCCGTGGCTGACGGCGCGAACATCGCGATGCTCGCGAAGACCGACACCCCGCATCCCAAGCTCGAGGGCACGATCCACACCGCCGCGGAGCAGATCCGTGCGGCCGGGGGCAATGCCCTGCCGATCGTGGGCGATGTCCGCGATGACGACGACATCACCGAGGCGGTCTTGAAGACGCAGGGCGAGTTCGGTGGCATCGACATCGTCATCAACAACGCCAGCGTCATCGATCTCTCGCGCTCGCTCGACCTGAACGCCAAGAAGTACGACCTGATGCAGGACGTCAACGTGCGCGGCACGTTCATGCTGTCCCGCGCGGCGGTGCCGATCCTGAAGGATGCCGAGAACCCGCACATCCTCTCGCTGTCGCCGCCCCTGAACCCCACGCCGAAGTGGCTCGGCGCGCACACCGGCTACACGCTCGCGAAGTTCGGCATGACGCTGGCCACGCTCGGCCTCGCGGCGGAGTTCGCGCGCGACGGGATCGCCGCCAACACGCTGTGGCCCCGCACCACCATCGCCACGGCCGCCGTGCAGAACCTCCTCGGCGGCGACAAGGTGATGGCCGCGAGCCGTACGCCCGCCATCTACGCCGACGCCGCCTACGCCGTGCTGCTCAAGCCCGCGGGCTCTTACACCGGGCAGTCGCTCATCGTCGAGGATGTGCTCGAAGGTGAGGGCGTGACCGATTTCTCCGGGTACGCCGCGATCCCCGGCACTCCCGACAGCGCGCTCTTCCCCGACATCTTCCTCGACTGAGCCCCCGCCTCCCCACCTCATTCGGGCAGGGCGCTTTGGCCTCGCCGGCAGGGAGACCCGGGTCAGATCAGGAGGTAGGCCGCTCCGAGGATCGTGAGGATGATCACGAGGCGGTCGAACACGCGCTGGTTCAGGCGTCGCGCGACGCGCAGGCCGAGGAGCGCGCCGATCACCACGAGCGGCGCGAGGACGGCATCCATCAGCAGCACCGGAGTGGGGAACAAGCCGAGACCGGCGAGGAACGGCACCTTGAGCACGTTGATGATCGCGAAGAACCAGGCGGAGGTGCCGAGGAAGACCTGCACCGGAGTCCGGGTGGCCAGGAAGTACATCGACATCACGGGGCCGCCGGCGTTGGCGACCATCGTGGTGAAGCCACCGAGCGTGCCATAGGCACCGGCGAGCACGATGCCGCCGGAGGAGGGCGCGACCGCTGCGTGCGCACGGTCCTGCCGCCATCGCCGCCAGAGGGTCACGCCGATCATCATCAGTAGGATCACGCCGATCGCCCGGCGGACGATGCCGTCTCCGGCGAGCGCGAGGAACGCGAATCCGGCAAGGAGCCCGAGGACGACGGCCGGTGCGAGGCGCAGCAGCGTCGGCCAATGGGCGTGGCGGCGGTAGGCGATCAACGCGAACACGTCGCCGACCATCAGCAGGAGCAGCATCGCGGCCGTGGAGGTGCGTGCGGGCAGGACGGCCGCGAACAGCGCGATCGCCAGGATGCTGCCGCCCGGGAGAGCCGTCTTGGAGATGCCGATCGTCACCGCGGCCACGGCGAGTGCGGCCCACGCCCAGGGGTCGAGCGCGATCACCGTTGCCGCCCGATCACCGTTCGAGCTCGGCGACGATCGCGTCGTGGCCGCGGCTCCGTGCCAGTTCGACCGGCAGCACACCGTCGCCGTCGGGGATGTGCGCATCGGCACCGCCGTCGAGGAGCGCCCGCACCACCTCCACGTAGGCGGAGGAACCGTCGCCGAGCACGATCGCCTCGTGCAGGGCCGTCCAGTTCAGGTTGTTGACGTGGTCGGGATCCACGCCCGCCTCGAGGAGGATCTCGACGGTCGCGAGCAGCCCGCGTTCGGACGCCGGGATCAGTGCGGTACCACCGAAGCGATTCGTGCTCGTCAGGTCGGCGCCGTTCTCGAGGGTCAGCAGCAGGATCTCATCGTGACCGCGGGCGCCCGCATACAGGTACGCGGAATCCTGGATGTCGTCCTTCGCGTTCACGTCGGCGCCGGCGCCGATGAGCGCCCGCGCCGCCTCGACTCTGTTGCCCTTGGTGGCCGCGATCAGGGCAGTCATCCCGCCGGCTCCTCGCGCCTCGATGTCCGCACCGGCGGCGAGTGCCGCCCGCACGGCATCCGCATCGCCGGCCGCGGCGGAGGCGAGCAGATCAGTGGTGGCGTCGGTCATCGTGTGGTGCGATCAGCCCCGCGCGGCGGAGAGTGCGGTGGTGAAGCGTGCGGCGCGCTGCTCGATGTCGGACCAGTCGGCTGCGGCGATCGATGCGCCGTTCGCGAGGTCTCCGCCCGCACCGACGGCGACAGCGCCGGCCGCGAACCACGCAGCGAGGTTGTCCGGATTCACGCCGCCGGTCGGCATCAGGGGTGCGGTGGGGAACGGGCCCCGCAACGCGCCGAGGTACGACGGGCCGCCCAGCGACGCCGGGAAGATCTTGACGACGTCGACGCCCAGCTCCAGCGCGCCCATGACCTCGGTGGGGGTCATCGCTCCGGTCATCACGACGCGGCCGGTGTCGAGCATCGACCGGGTGAGATGGGGGAGGGTGCCGGGGCTGACGAGGAACTCCGCGCCCGCATCAGCGGCCTGAGTGGCCTGAGCCGCGGTGGTCACCGTGCCGGCACCGATGTACGCGGCGTCGCCGTGACGCGCGACCAGTTCGCGGATCACCGCCGGCGCATCAGGTGTCGAGAAGGTGACTTCGATGCCGGTCACGCCACCGCGGATGATCGCTTCGGACGCCTCCAGGGCCAGCTTAGGGGAGGGGGCGCGGAGGACGGCGAGGATGCCGGTGCTGCGGGCGCGGTCGAGGCGGTCGGACATGAGGCTCCTTGCGGTGGGGGATCCTTCCATTCTCGCGGGCGTCCCCTGTAATGACAACTCGGCCGGAAGGCGGACGTATGCGCGGGACTACTTCGCGACGAGCGTGGTCTCGAAGCGGTACAGGTCGGGGCGGTAGCAGTGGTGGCCGAGCTCGATCGCAGCGCCTGACTGGTCGAACGAGATGCGCTCCATGGTCAGCAGCGGACCGCCCGCCTCGATCTCCAGCAGTTCTGGTTCATCGGCCTCTGCGCGGCGTGCGCCGATCTTCTGCTTGGCGACCCGGATGGCGATGCCTCGGGCGCGGAGGGCCTGATAGAGACCTCGGGACTCGAGTTGTTCGGCGGAGATGTCCGCGAACTCGCGAGGGAGGTAGTTCTCGAGAACGGCGACGGGAACGCCGTCGGTGCTCCGTCGGCGTCGCAGGTGGAGGACCTCCGCACCGGGGGGCAGGGCGAGTGCCGTCGCCACTTCCTCCGAAGCCGGGATCACCTCGTGCGTCAGCACCTGCGTGCCCGGTTCGTGGTGGGCGCTCTGCAGGTCTTCGAAGAGACTGGTGAGTTCGACCTGGCGGGTGACGGAACCCTGCACGACCTGGGTGCCGATGCCCCGTCGGCGCACGAGGAGTCCCTTGTCGACGAGTTCCTGGATCGCTCGTCGGATGGTGGGTCGGGAGAGGCCCAGCTGCTCGGCGATCGACACCTCGTTCTCGAGGCGGGCGCCGGCGGGGATCGCTCCGGATTGGATCGCGCTCTGCAGGCGCGTGGAGACCTGGAAGTAGAGCGGGACCGGACCCGTGCGGTCGATGTCCGCGAAGAGATCGTTCGGCCACGGGGTGACGAGATCGGCCATGGTCCTCCGCTTTCTGTGGGGAGTCATATTGTAGCGACAATCATACGATCCACCCCAGACCCGATTTTCCGGGCACTTCGAGCGGCGATGCGTGGCGAGCGGCGGCGCTGAGCAACGAAAAGTCCTGAGGATGCTTAAAGTGCTATTGTGCTGACATGAAGGAGTCGGCGTGAGCTACGTGTGGGATCCGCACCTGTTCGTGGAGCTCGGTCTCCTCGCCTTGGCCTTCGTGCTCTCGGTGGCGGTCGGTGTCGAGCGCTCCCGGAAGCTCAAGAGCGCGGGGCTGCGCACCCACGTCCTCGTCGGGATCGGTTCCGCCATCTTCACCCTGATCTCGGCGTACGGATTCGAGGGGGTCCTCGGGCCTGACGTGGCCGTCGACCCCTCCCGCATCGCGGCGCAGGTCGTGTCCGGGATCGGGTTCCTCGGGGCCGGCGTGATCTTCGTGCGCAACAATGCCGTGTCGGGGCTGACGTCGGCGGCGACCATCTGGGTCGTGGCGGCGATCGGCATGGCCTGCGGTGCCAACATGCCTCTCCTGGCGATCGCCGGCACCGGGCTGCATCTGCTCACCGTCGGTCCGCTCTCCCGTGTGCGCGATCGTCTGCGCCCGGAGCCCGAGAGGCTACGTGTCACCGTCCAGTACGAGGCCGATCGGGGTGCTCTCCGTGAGGCGCTCGCGGCCGCCGAGCGACGCGGTCTGCCGGGCACCCTTCTCGGAGCGGCCCGGATCCACGGCGATTCCGACATGCGCGCGACTCTCGAGTTCGTCGAGGCCTCCCCCGACAAGCGCTCGGACCTGATCGACGCGATCGCGCGGCTCGATGGCGTGCGTTCGGTCGCCGTCCAGGGAGCCTCCGATGATGATTGATGCATATGTAATTACCTGCTAACATTTTTACTGGGCTTCGGTCCGACCGTTCAATGGAGAAAGGAAATCGAGTGATCCGTATCGCGAATGCGCCGGTGAGCTACGGGGTCTTCGAGCTCGCACGCCCGGACCTCGTCGCACTTCCCGAAGGCGAGGAACTTGCGCGCTGGATCAGCGAGGCCGGCTACCAGGGCATCGATCTCGGACCGGTCGGACTTCTCGGACGAGGCGCGGAGCTGACGGATCGCCTGCGGCGCCACGGCCTCGAACTCGCGGGCGGATGGGTGGACCTTCCGTTCGCCGGTGCCGACGACGACTTCGCCCGCGCGATGGCGAACCTCGATGACATCCTCGACGTGTTCGTCGCTGCGGCGGAGACCGGGCCGCCCCTTGCACCTCTGCCCACGCTCGCCGACTCAGGCAGCGCGGCACGCAAGGCGCGTCCTGGTGGCGCTCCCGAACTCACGCTCCGTGGGGACGACTGGGCGCGGTTCGCCGATCGCGTCAACATCGCGACGGCGCGTGTCCGCGATCGCGGGCTCGAGCCGACCTTCCACCACCACGCGTGCACGTATGTCGAGACGCCCGAAGAGGTCGACGCGCTGCTGGCATCGACCGACGTCGGTCTCACCTTCGACTCCGGTCACCTCCTCATCGGGGGCGGCGACCCGCTGCCCGACTTCCGCCGGTGGCGTGACCGCATCAATCACCTGCACCTCAAGGACGCGCGCACGCGGATCCTGCACGAGGCGTTGCAGGCCGATGACCCGATGCGCTCGGTCTGGGAGAAGCGCGTCTTCGTCCCGCTGGGGCAGGGGGATCTCGCCGTCACCGAACTCGTGGAAGAGATCATCGACAGCGGATACAGCGGCTGGCTCATCGTCGAGCAGGACGTCGTGCCGCGCTCGACCGCTGAGGTCGAGCGGGCCAAGGCCGAGCAGGTCGCCAACCGTGACGCCTTGCGGGCGTGGTTCGCGTGAGCGTCACCCGCGTCGCCGTCATCGGGTTGGGGGCGATCAGCCAGAGCGTGCACCTGCCGATGCTGCGCAGGAACGCCGAAGGTTTCGAGATCGCCGCGCTCGTCGATCTCTCCGCCGAGCGCACCGCTGACATGGGAGCCCGCTACGGCGTCGCCGCGGACCGACGGTTCTCGTCGGTCGATGCCCTCGTCGCTGCGAAGGACGACGGTGTGCTCGCGATCGACGCCGCCATCCTCGCCACCACCGGCTCCCACGCCGGCGACACGCTGCGGCTCGTGAAGGCCGGCATCCGTGTGCTCGCCGAGAAGCCCCTCGCCTACTCGATCGCCGAGCTCGACGCCCTTGCCGCCTACGCCGTGGACGCCGGGATCGACCTGCGTGACTGGGTGCGCGTCGGCTACATGAAGGAGTACGACCTCGCGTCGCAGCACGCGAAGCGCCTCCTCGCCGACGTCGACCTGCGTGCGATCAGCGTGCAGGTGATGCACCCGCTGGACGGCTCGCAACTGGAGTACGCCCGCCTCGCGGCGCGCACCCACGACGTCTCCGCGGAGGTCCTCGCCCCGCTGATCGCAGCGACGGGGACGATCGTGGACTCGGCCGTCGGCGCCGACCTCCCGACCGACCTGCGCACGCTCTACACGAACGTCGTGCTGGGTTCCATCGTCCACGACGTCGGACTGCTCCGTATGCTCGTCGGCGGTCTGGGCGATGTCGACTTCGCCCAGCACTGGGGTCCGAAGATGCCGGGATCGGTGCACCTGCGGGGCACGCTCGCTCGTGACGAGACCCCGTGGACCCTCGATTGGCACTACATCGACGGTTACCCCGATTACCAGGAGACCGTCACCTTCCATCACGAGACCGGAACCGTCGAACTGCTCTTCGGTGTTCCGTACGTGACCAATCTCCCCACCGTCCTCCGCGTGACGGAGAGTCACCCGGAGCTCGGCATCCGCGTGAGCGAGTCGCGGTGGATGCAGCAAGAGGCTTTCGAGAACGAACTGTTCGCGCTGGCGGCACTGGTCCGCGGCGAGCGTCCCGACGGGGCGAGCGTCGAGGAATCGATGGCCGACGTGCGGGTCGGGCAGCGGATGATCCGCGCGCTCGCGCTCTCGAAGGGCGTCACGCTCGACCCGGGCGTCGAAGCCGCGCAGTAGTTCACCCACATCCGCGACCGAGCGCATCCGCTCGGCGTTCAGCGATACAGAAAGGTCAGAAATGGTCACGTACGGAAAGCGCCGCCTGCTTGCGGCGTTCGCCCTCACCACTGTCGGTGCGGTCGTCCTGGCTGGCTGCTCCGGAGGATCGGAGCCGGAGACCGAGGACGAATCCGGGCCGGTCACCCTCACCCTCACCACCAACTCCATCACCGGCGGCAAGAACAGTGCCGAAGCGGACTGGATCGCGGACTGGGTCATCCCCGAGTTCGAGAAGGCCATGGACGCGGAAGGCAAGGACGTCACCGTCGAGTTCCAGCCGCAGGGCGTCGACGATGAGGACTACAAGACCAAGATCGCCCTCGATCTGCAGTCCGGCAAGGGTGCCGACATCATCGGGATGGACGGCATCTGGGTCGGCGAGTTCGCCGAGGCCGGATACATCAAGCCGCTCTCCGACGTCGGCGGCAAGGCGGTCGATGACTGGGACGGCTGGGCGCAGATCCCCGACGCCGTGCAGAACGCCCTCTCGTTCGACGGTGACCGCTATGGCGTCCCGCAGGGCGCCGACGGTCGCGTGCTGTACTACAACAAGGACCTCTTCGCCCAGGCGGGGCTCGATGAGGACTGGGCTCCGGAGAGCTGGGACGACGTCCTCGACGCGGCGCGCGACCTCAAGGACCTCGACGGCGTCACCCCGATCCAGCTGAACGCCGGTACGGCGATGGGCGAGGCGACGACGATGCAGGGTCTGCTTCCGATGCTGGTCGGCACCGGAGAGCAGGTGTACGAGGACGGCAAGTGGATCGGTGCCACCGACGGCATGGAGAAGACGCTCGACCTGTACGAGACGATCTACGTCGATGAGGGGCTCGGTGACCCGGTCCTCCAGCAGGAGGCGTCGGGACGCGACACCTCGTTCCAGCTCTTCGCCGAGGGCAAGATCGGCATCCTGCTCGAGGGCGACTACTTCTGGCGTTCCGTGATCAACCCCGCGGAGGGTGTGGGCACGGCGCCGATGGCCGATCGCGACACCACCGTCGGGTACGCCAAGATCCCGGCGATCGAGCCGGGCGACGGCATCAACGATCAGGACTACGTCTCGATGTCCGGGGGTACCGGGCGTGTGCTCAACCCCAACTCGAAGCACGCCGCGCTCGCCTGGGAGCTGCTCGCCTTCATGAACTCGCCGGAAGCCTACGAGGCGCGTGCCGCCGGCACGCTCTCGATCTCCCCGCGCAACGACGTGAACGAGAAGCTCCTGTCGTCCGACCCCATGCTGACGTTCGTCAGCGAAGAGGTCCTGCCGATCACCGCCTACCGTCCCGGCCTGGCCGCCTACCCGCAGGTGTCCGTGCTGCTCCAGCAGGCCACGCTCGACGTCGCCACCGGGACCTCGGTCGATGACGCCCTGAAGACCTACGTCCGTGGTCTCGAAGGCGTCGTGGGCCCGGACGCGATCTCCGAGTGACCATGACGCAAGCAACGATGCCGGCGGGGAGCGTCACCGCTCCCCGCCGGCGCCGCGCGGAGGATGTCGCCGGTCTCGGCCGGGCGAGGGCGACCCTGTTCGCGGCGCCCGGTCTGCTCCTGATCGGCCTGTTCCTCCTCTTCCCGGCGCTCTGGACCGTCTACCTCGGGATGACCAACTACCGGCTCACCGGCTTCGCCGCCGCCAACCCGGAGTTCGTCGGACTCGAGAACTTCTCCACGGCGCTCAACGACCCGCGGTTCTGGAACTCGCTGTGGCTGACGCTGGTGTTCGTGCTGGTGTCGGGGATCATCGGGCAGACCGTCCTCGGCTTCGCGCTCGCCTGGATGCTGCGCAACGTGCGGGCCGGCGTCAAGACCTTCGTCGAGACGCTCGTCCTCGCGGCCTGGGTGATCCCCGCATCGGTCGCCTCGTTCCTCTGGCTCGCGCTCCTCGACCGGCGCACGGGCACTCTGAACTCCCTTCTCGGGACAGAGGGGGCGGCCTGGCTCATCGAGCATCCGATGGAGTGCATCATCATTTTCAACATCTGGGTCGGGACGGCGTTCTCGATGCAGTTGTTCTCCTCGGCGATCAGCGCTGTCCCGCCGTCGCAGCTTGAGAGCGCCCGCATGGTCGGGGCCAACACGTGGCAGCAGCTGCGTGATGTGATCCTCCCCAACATCAAGGGGCACCTGCTGACCAATACGTTGCTGATCACGCTGTGGACCTTCAACACCTTCACCCCCTACCTGCTCACCGCGGGCGGGCCGAACGGTCAGACCGACATCCTGTCGGTGTACATCTACCAGACCGCCATCCCCGGCGGGCAGCTGGGACTCGGAGCGGCGATCTCGTTGATCATGCTCCTCATCAACCTCGTGATCGCGCTGATGTACACGCGCGTCTCGCGAGGGAAGAGCTCGAAGAAGAAGGTGCGCTCATGATGACCACCATCAAGACCGTCGTGCGCGACCGGTCGGTGACCCATTTCGTGTCGCGGATCCTCTTCACGATCGTGATCGTGCTCGTGTCCCTGTTCTTCGCGCTGCCGATGGTGTGGCTGGTCCTGGCTCCGTTCGACGCGACGCCGTCGCTGACGGTGTCGTGGCCGGACTGGACGCTCGACAACTTCGCCCGCCTGGCGGAGAACCCGTACGCCCTGAAGTCGATCCTCAACTCCTTGATCCTCGGCATCGGGACCATGGCGCTCGTGATCGTGCTCGGAGCCCTGGCCTCGTACGCGATGAGCCGGATCAGCATCCCGGGGCGCGACGGCATCCTCTACGGGCTGCTGCTCCTGTCGTCCATCGTGACGGGGACGGCCGCGATGGTCCCGACCTTCCAGCTCATCAATCAGCTGCAGCTGATCAACACCCACGTCGGCGTCATCCTCGTGCTGGCCGGCGGGATCCTCCCGACGGTCATCTTCATCCTCAAGGACTTCATGGATTCCATCCCGAAGTCGTACGAGGAATCGGCACGGCTCTACGGTGCGGGCCCCTTCCGCATCCTCAAGGACGTCGTGGTGCCGATCGCCCGTCCGGGCCTCGCGTTCATCGCGATCTGGACGATCGTGCAGGTGTGGGGCAACTTCCTCGTGCCGTTCCTGCTTCTACGCACGCCCGACATGCAGCCGGCCGCCGTGCTCATGTACACCTTCTACACCGAGAGCGGCCAGGCCGATCTCCGACTGATCTCGGCGTTCTCGCTGGTGTTCTCGGTGCCCGTCCTTCTCATCTACTTCTTTGTGAACCGTCGCTACGGTTTCCGCTTCCACGGAGGGATCAAGTCCTGATGGCCGCCATCATTGCAACCGAACTCGTCAAGGAGTACCCCGGCGGGGTGCGCGGCGTCGACAGCGTCGACGTCGAGATCGCGGACGGCGAGTTCTTCGCGCTGCTCGGTCCTTCCGGGTGTGGGAAGACCACGCTGCTGAGGTCGATCGCGGGCCTGGAGAGCATCACCTCCGGAAAACTCACGATCGGTGAGAAGGACGTCACCAACGCCGAGCCGGGTGAGCGCGGCGTGGCGATGGTGTTCCAGGACTACGCGCTGTTCCCGCACATGGACGTCGGCGACAACATCGCCTACCCGCTGCGGATCCGCCGAGTGGGCAAGGGGGAGCGTCGCACCACGGCGGAATCCGTCGCGAACGGTCTGTCGCTCAACGGCCTGATCGAGCGCCGACCCGGTCAGCTCTCCGGTGGCCAGCAGCAGCGCGTGGCCCTCGCTCGCGCCGTCGCGACCCGGCCCGATGTACTGCTGTTGGACGAGCCGCTGTCGAACCTCGATGCGCGGCTGCGGCTCGAGGCGCGGACCTTCCTGAAGGAATTGCAGCGCGACCTCGGTGTCACCACCGTGTTCGTGACGCACGACCAGGCGGAGGCTCTCGCTCTCGCGGATCGGATCGCCGTCATGAAGGCGGGGAAGCTCCAGCAGATCGGCTCGCCGCGGGAGATCTTCCACCGTCCGAACAACACCTTCGTCGCCGGTTTCATCGGCTCCGTGCCGATGAACCTCCTCGAGACGACGGTCGCGGCCGGTCATGTCCGCATCGGCGACGCGGATGTCCCGGTCCCGCCGGAAGCCGCCGCGGCGGTGAGGGATGGGCAGACCGTGAGCTGGGGCATCCGTCCCGAGTACCTGCGCTGGTCGGCCGAACCCGTCGCGGACGGAATTGCGGCGGAGGTCGTCGTGACCGAAACCCTCGGTGCGACGAGCCTCGTGCTCGTGAGCGCGGGGGAGCACAAGCTCCAGGTCGTCGTTCCCGAGGAACAGGAGCCCGCCGCGGGCGACCGTGGCTGGATCGTCCCGCAGCTCAACCGCGCGCTGCTGTTCGACGCCGAGAGCACCGAGCGGATCGGCTGATGGGCACCGTCCGCACCACCCTCCATCTCACGCACGACATCCAGAACGCCGATCGCTACGTGCGGGTGCCGTTCGACGTGCCCTCGGGCACGGATTCGCTCGAGGTGCGCATCTCCTATGACACCGAGGCGGCCGTGATCGACCTCGGCTGCGAGGGGGCGGCAGGGTGGCGCGGATGGTCCGGCGGCGCGCGGACCACGTATGTGATCCGCACGGACGACGCCACCCCGGGGTACCTTCCCGGGCGCCCGGAAGAGGGCGAGTGGAACGTGATCCTCGGGGTGCACCGACTGAGCGCCGGTGGCGCCGACGTCATCGTCGAGATCCTCCTGCCCGCGGAATCGACGATCGACCACGGCCCGGTCGTCGCCCCCGTGGCGGGGGTGCCCCGCGGAAGCTCGAGGAACCTCCCCGCCTCCGCAGGTCTGCGGTGGTTCGCCGGCGACTTCCACGCGCACACCCTCCATTCGGACGGCCGCGAGAGCATCTCCGGCCTGGCGGCACTCGGGGTGAGCGCCGGACTCGACTTCCTGGCCGTCACCGACCACAACACCACGAGCCACCACGCGCATCTCCCCGGGACCGGGGAGCAGCACGCGATCACGCTGCTGCCCGGCCAGGAGGTGACCACGCACCGTGGTCATGCGAACGCCTTCGGGGACATCGGCTGGATCGACTTCCGCCGTCCCGCGCAGGAATGGGTCGACGAGGTCGAGCGCCGTGGCGGCGTCCTGAGCGTGAACCACCCGATCTCGGGGGACTGCTCGTGGCTGCACCCGCTCTCGCGCCTGCCGCGTGCCATCGAGCTCTGGCATTCGACGTGGTACCGCGAGCTCATCGCCACGTCGCCGCTCGCGTTCCACGAGCGCTGGGGCAAGGACGCCGTCCTCCTCGGCGGTGCCGACTTCCACATGCAGAGCCAGGGCATCGGGCCCGGTACGCCGACCACCTGGGTTGCCGCGGAAGACGCCTCGCCCGAGGCGATCCTCGCCGGAGTCGCTGCGGGGAGGACCGCGATCATGGGCGGGGTCACCGTGCGGGACGGACTCAGCGCACCCGACCTCTTCACCGCCCCGGTCCTTCTGCGCGTCGATGACGAACTGCTCGCCGTCGACGCCGACGGTCTGATCCTCGTCGACGGTGCCGGTGAACGCCGCTCGGTGCACGGAGACCTCGCCTCTTTCGCCGCCGATCGGGCCGCCGGCCCCTACTACCTGCTGCATCCCGACCGCAGCATCGCCGCCCTGTGCGCCTGACCGGCCGCACGCATCTTCCGCAGAGAATCAGGAGTCCCCGCCCGTGACCAGTGAGATCGTCGTCGTCCCCCACACCCACTGGGACCGCGAATGGTATGAGCCGCACGATGTCTTCCGCCTGCGCCTGGTGCACATGCTCGACCGGCTGATCGGGATCCTGGAGGCCGAGCCGGAGTACCGGTTCACGCTCGACGGACAGGCCGCGGCGATCGAGGACTACCTCGAGATGCGTCCGGAGATGCGGGACCGGGTCATGGCTCTGGTGCAGCGGGAGCAGCTGAGTGTGGGCCCGTTCCTCATCCTGCTCGACGAGTTCGGCTGCGACGGCGAGACCATCATCCGCAACCTCGAGCTCGGTCGCGCCGCGAGCGCGCGTCTGGGCCGCACCATGCCGGTCGGCTACCTCCCGGACATGTTCGGCCATGCGGCGCAGATGCCGCAGATCCTGGCCGGGTTCGGCATCCGTCACAGCGCGCTCTGGCGGGGTGTCCCCGCTGACGTCGCTGAGCACGCGTTCGCATGGGTCGCCCCGAACGGCGATGCCGTGCGCTGCGAGTACCTCTTCGACGGCTACGGCAACGGGCTCGACATGTTCGCTCTGCCGGGTCAGCTCCCCGCGCTCGCCCCCGACTACGCCGCCCGCACCGCGTCCTGGTACGGCGACGACCCGGTGCTCGCGATGCTGGGCACCGATCACTCCGCACCTCCCGAAGACCTCGCCGAGGTCATCCGGGACTACGACGCGACGGGCCGCGAACCGCACCTGTCGATCGCGACCCTCGACGGGCACCTCTCGCGCTATGCGACGGATGCCGCGGCGCTGGCCGTTCTTCCGCAGGTGCACGGCGAGATGCGCTCGCACGCCCGCGGCAACCTGCTGCCCGGGGTGTTCTCGATCCGCACGAACCTCAAGCGCGAGATGGCCCGTTCGGAGCAGGCGCTCACGGCCGCCGAACGACTCGACCTGATGTTCGGATCCCGCGACCACCGCTCCTTCTTCGACACCGCCTGGTACCGCCTGGTGGAGAGCACGGCGCACGACTCCGTGACCGGCTGTGGCGTCGACGCGACGGCTGAGCAGGTCGGGACCCGCATCCACACCGCGGGGCACATCGCCCGTGGGGTCATCGACACCGTCCTCCGTGACGTGTCGGCGGCAGTGTCGCCTGCGCAGCACCTCGTGTTCAACCCCTCGGGCTTCGCTCGGCGTGCGCAGGTGGAGGTCACTCTGCACGGAGTGGATGCGGCGGCGCTCCCGGCGGGCGTGCAACTGCTGGACCCGCTGCCCACCGTGCTCGGCGACGAGCGGATGCGCAGCGCTGATCTGCCCAAGATCCTCCGCCGCATCCACGGGCGTGAGCTCTTCGGGCAGCAGATCAACGGGTACGAGTGGGGCGAGCAGTCGCTCCGCTTCCAGGTGGCGGAGAGCCCTGAGGGTGTCTGGGACCTGGCGGCCTTCACCATGGAACTGGAGGAGCGCGTGGCGGCGGATGCCGGCGGCGACGACCTCTGGCATGTCGAGACGATCGCCGATGCGCGCCACCGTGCCCTGCTCGCGGTGGACGTCGACGGTCTCGCGCTCGCCGCGGTGGCCGAGGCGACGGCGGCGGTTTCCGATGACCCGGTCACGGTGACCACCGGATCGCTCTCGAACGCCGCGCTCACCGTGACCGTGAACGCCGATGGCACCGTGCGCATCGACGGGGCGGACGGCTCCTCGATCGACGGCGCCCTCGCCCTCGTCGATGACGGCGACTGCGGCGACTCCTACAACTACGGCCCGGTCGATCCGGCCTCCGCGGTGAGGAATGCGTCCTCCGTCGACGTCGCCGTGATCGAGGAGGGGCCGCTGCGCGGACGCCTCCGCATCCGTCGGGTCTACGACCTGCCGGTGGGGCTGACCGAAGACCGGACACGTTCGAGTGAGACCGTGCCGCTGGTGACCGAGACCACGATCGAACTGCGCGAGGGGGAGGGCTTCCTGCGTGTCGGCATCGACTACGTGAACACGGCCTCCGACCACCGGCTCCGGGTGCTCGTCCCCGTCGGGGGTGCGGAGCTCGACGCCTCTCGGAGCGCCGGACAGTACGCGACGACCGTCCGTGGTCGCGAGGCGGAGGGTGGCTGGGGCGAGTTCCCGTTGCCGACCTACCCGGCGTACCGCTTCGCCGCGGCGGGTTCGACCGCGGTTCTCGTGCAGAAGCTGTCGGAGTACGAACTCGTGTCGACTCCGGGCGCATCCGACGCCCTCGCGGTCACCCTGTCCCGCTCCGTCGGCATGATGAGCGTCAACGTGCATCCGCTGCGTGACGAGCCCGCCGGTTCCGAGATCCCCGTTCCCGGTGCGCAGTACCTCGGAGTGGCCGTGCACACGGACCTGGCGATCCTGGTCGGCGCGGATGATGCGACGGCCGTGCGCGCCGCCGACCTCTTCCGGCACGACCCGCTCGTGGTCCGCGGTTCGGGCGAGACCGACGGTCCGGTGCCCGAGGCAGCCTTCCCGGTCGAGCTCTCGGGCGACGTCGTGCTGGAATCGGCGCGACGGGTCGGTGATGCCGCTGAGCTCCGATTCGTGAACTACCTGTCCGACGCACGCGACGTGGCGTTCTCGGCGCCGGGGTCCTGGACGCGGGTCGACCTGGCCGGTGAGGTTCAGGAGGCCGCGTTCGACGCGTCCTCCGCGCGCACGGACGCGGGCGCGATGCTCAGCATCCGACGATCGCTCTGAGCAGATCACCGCATTAGTGCTAATGTTAAGACAAATGCGCGAAGGAGTGGAGGGGTGATGTCGGAAGAACGATCGGTCCTGGAGATCCTGACCATCGGGCGCCTGGGCGTCGACCTGTACCCGCTGCAGGACGGCGTCGGTCTCGGTGACGTCACCAGTTTCGGAAAGTACCTCGGTGGAAGTGCGGCCAACGTGGCCGTCGCCGCTGCTCGCTACGGGCACGACACCGCTCTGCTCTCCCGGGTGGGAGACGACCCCTTCGGGCGGTACCTTCGCGAGGAGCTGGAGCGCCTCGGGGTGCGGAGCGACTTCGTCGCGACCGATCCGAGCTACAAGACGCCGATCACGTTCTGCGAGATCTTCCCGCCGGACGACTTCCCCCTGTACTTCTATCGCGAGCCCACTGCTCCCGACCTGCAGATCCGCCCCGGCGACGTCCATGCGCAGACCGTGCGGGAAGCGACGCTCCTCTGGTTCACGGCGACAGGCCTGAGCGAGGAGCCGAGTAGACAGACCCACCTCGACCTCCTCGCGTCGCGGGGACGACGTGCGCACACCGTGTTCGACCTGGACTACCGACCGATGTTCTGGGAGGCGCCGGAGGCCGCGCGCACGCAGATCCAGCGTGCGCTCGAGTTCGCCACCGTCGCCGTCGGCAACCGCGAGGAGTGTGAGGTTGCGGTCGGCGAGACCGAACCGCAGCGTGCCGCGGACGCGCTCCTGGAGCGCGGCGTGGAACTGGCGATCGTCAAGCAGGGGCCGCGCGGTGTGCTCGCCAAGACGCGGTCGACGCAGGTGGAGATTCCGGCCACCCCGGTCGAGGTCGTCAACGGGCTCGGTGCCGGCGATGCGTTCGGTGGCGCGCTCTGCCACGGCCTGCTGGCGGGATGGGAACTGGAGAAGACGTTGATCTATGCGAACGCGGCGGGCGGCATCGTGGCCGGCCGCCGGGAATGTTCGACCGCGATGCCGACGGAGCGCGAGGTCGCCGAGGTCGTGAACGGAGATGCATGAGATGACAGCACTGACCGAGGACGACTTCCACCGGCTCCGGACGGTGCGTGCGGAGTCGCCGCGAGCGATCCGCGAGACGCTGGCCGGGCGACGTCGTCGCGAGATCATCCGCGGCGACGGGCGGCTGTTCATCATCGCGGCCGACCATCCTGCGCGCGGTGCGCTCGCCGTCGGCGGCTCGCCGTTCGCGATGGCCGACCGCTACGAGCTGCTCGACCGCCTCGCGATCGCCCTGCGGCACCCGGGCGTCGACGGCGTGCTGGGAACCCCCGACATCATCGACGACCTCGCCGTGCTCGGTCTGCTCGACGACAAGATCGTGGTCGGCTCGATGAACCGCGGTGGCCTGCGGGGGGCGAGCTTCGAGATGGACGACCGCTACACAGGGTACGACGTGCCGGCGATGGTGGACTCGGGAATCGACTTCGCCAAAGCGCTCCTGCGGGTGAACCTCGACGACGACGGGACGGCACCCACGCTGGCCTCGACGGCGGAAGCGGTCACGGCGGCCGCACGCGCGGATCTGCCGATCATGCTGGAGCCGTTCCTGAGTCGACGCGTGGACGGCCGGGTCGTCAACGATCTGAGTCCGGATGCCGTGATGCTGTCGATCGCCATCGCCAGCGGTCTGGGCGCGAGCAGCGCCAGCTCCTGGCTGAAGCTGCCGGTGGTCGAAGACATGGAGCGGGTGCTGGCGGCGACGACGTTGCCGGTGCTGCTCCTCGGCGGAGACGCGGGCGCCGACCCCGACGACACGTTCTCGTCCTGGGAGGATGCTCTCTCGCTGCCAGGAGTGCGCGGACTGACGGTCGGACGCACGCTCCTGTACTCCTCCGACATCGACGTCGCGTCCGCCATCGATGTCGCCGCCTCTCTGGTCCACCCCGGGCTCACCGCCTGAACGCCTCTTCCCGCCTGAACGCCACTTCGCCGAAGGATACGTATGACCCCCGCCTCCACCATCCCCACCATCGGACACTGGATCGACGGTGCCGCCCGTGCGTCGACCAGCGGCCGGACGGCTCCGGTGCACAACCCCGCGACCGGGGCCGTGACCGGACACGTGGCTCTGGCCGACGACGCCGAGATCGCGGAAGCGATCGCGTCCGCGCGGCGCGGGTTCGAGGTGTGGAGCGGCTACTCGATCGCGCGGCGTCAGGCGGTGATGTTCGCGTTCCGTGAGCTGCTGCACTCGCGCAAGGGTGAGCTGGCGGAGATCATCACGGCCGAGCACGGCAAGGTGCGTTCGGACGCGATGGGGGAGATCCTGCGCGGACAGGAGGTGGTGGAACTGGCCACCGGGTTCCCACACCTGATCAAGGGCGCATACTCGGAGAACGTCTCGACCGGCATCGATGTGTACTCGCTGAAGCAGCCGCTCGGGGTCGTCGGCATCATCTCGCCGTTCAACTTCCCGGCGATGGTGCCGATGTGGTTCTTCCCGATCGCGATCGCCGCGGGCAACGCGGTCGTCCTCAAGCCCAGTGAGAAGGATCCGTCGGCGGCCCTGTGGCTCGCTGCGCTCTGGGCCGAGGCGGGGCTTCCCGAAGGCGTGTTCACGGTGTTGCAGGGCGACAAGCAGGCCGTCGACGGACTGCTGGAGAGCCCGGATGTCGCGTCCATCTCGTTCGTGGGCTCGACGCCGATCGCCCAGTACATCTACGAGACCGCATCGCGCAACGGCAAGCGGGTCCAGGCGCTCGGCGGGGCGAAGAACCACATGCTGGTGCTGCCGGACGCCGATCTCGACCTCGTCGCCGACCAGGCGGTGAACGCCGGGTTCGGAGCGGCCGGCGAGCGGTGCATGGCGGTCTCCGTCGTGCTCGCGGTCGATCCGGTGGCGGATGAGCTGATCGAGCGGATCCGGGAGCGCATCGCCGCTCTCCGCATCGGCGACGGAGCGGGTGGGGTCGACGGCGAGCCCGACATGGGGCCGCTGATCACTGCCGAGCACCGGGCGAAGGTGTCCGGGTATGTCGACATCGCCGAGGCCGACGGAGCGCGGATCGTGGTCGACGGCCGGGGTCTGACGGTCGACGGGCGCGAGGACGGCTTCTGGTTCGGACCGACGCTCATCGACGAGATCCCGACCTCCTCGCGCGCCTACCAGGAGGAGATCTTCGGGCCGGTGCTGTCCGTGGTGCGGGTGCAGACCTTCCAGGAGGGAGTGGACCTGATCAATTCCGGTCGCTTCGGGAACGGGACGGCGATCTTCACGAACGACGGCGGCGCCGCACGTCGGTTCCAGCACGAGGTGCAGGTCGGGATGATCGGCATCAACGTGCCCATCCCCGTCCCCGTGGCCTACCACTCCTTCGGCGGGTGGAAGGCGTCGCTCTTCGGCGATGCGAAGGCGTACGGTGTCCATGGCTTCGACTTCTTCACCCGGGAGAAGGCGATCACCAGCCGCTGGCTCGACCCCGCGCTGCACGGCGGCATCGACCTCGGCTTCCCCCAGAACAACTGAGCTTCGGATCGGGCAGGAGGCGTCATGACCGAGCAGGGGCAATGGTTCCACCGCCGAGGGACGATCGGCCGCGACGGGTGGGAGAGCGTCGTCGACGCTGCGATTCCGGGATGGACGCACACCGGCATCCGCATCGGAGCGCTCGCCGCCGGGGAGAGCCTCGCGCTCGCCGAGGACGGGGTCGAGCGGATCATCGTGCCGCTCGCGGGTTCCTTCACGGTGCAGCACACCGAGCAGGGCGCGACCTCGGAGACGACGCTCGCCGGCCGCCGGTCGGTCTTCGACGGGCCCAGCGACGTGCTCTACCTGTCGTCCGCAGCCTCCGCGGTCATCACGGGAGTCGGTCGGGTGGCGGTGGCCTCCGCGCCCGCATCGGCCGTGCATCCGACCCGGCACATCCGCGCCGCCGAGATCCCGATCGAGCTCCGCGGAGCCGGCACCTCCAGCCGGCAGGTGCACAACTTCGGCACGCCGGAAGCGCTCGACGCCGAGCGCCTCATCGTCTGCGAGGTCATCACGCCCGCGGGGAACTGGTCGTCGTATCCGCCGCATAAGCACGATGAGCACGTGTCGGGACGGGAATCCCGGCTCGAGGAGATCTACTACTTCGAGGCGGCCCCCACGCGTGTCGGCGGCGATGCCGGTGCCGCCGAGGCCGCGTTCGGGATGTTCGCAACCTATTCCTCGGACGCGGGCGCCATCGACATCGCCGAGCGGGTGGGCACCGGTGACATCGCGCTGGTCCCGTTCGGATTCCACGGACCCGCTGTCGCCGCACCGGGCTATGACCTCTACTACCTGAACGTCATGGCCGGCCCCGATCAGGAGCGGGTGTGGCTGATCACCGACGACCCGGCGCACGCGTGGGTGCGCGACAGCTGGAGCGGGCAGGACATCGATTCCCGACTTCCCTACGGACATGGAGATCACTGATGCAGACGAAGCGGATGACGGTCGGCCAGGCCCTGGTCGAGTTCCTCTCGCGGCAATGGACCGTCGACGGCACCATCCGCGAGCGCACAGTGCCCGGCATGTTCGGGATCTTCGGCCACGGGAACGTCGCGGGTCTCGGTCAGGCGCTGCAGCAGTACAACCTCGAGCAGCCCGATCTGATGCCCTACCGCCAGGCCCGCAACGAACAGGCGATGGTGCACCAGGCGGTGGGCTTCGCGCGGATGCACCGGCGCAGGGCCACGTTCGCAAGTGCGGCCTCCGTGGGGCCGGGCGCGACGAACATGCTCACCGGTGCGGCCCTCGCGACGACCAACCGGCTCCCGGCGCTGCTGTTGCCGAGTGACACCTTCGCCACCCGGGTCGCCGATCCCGTCCTGCAGCAGCTGGAGCGCCCGCACGACATCGGGCTCACGGTGAACGATGCGTTCCGCCCGCTCTCGGTGTTCTTCGACCGGGTGCAGCGCCCCGAGCAGCTCTTCTCGATCGCGCTCGCGGCGATGCGCGTGCTCACCGATCCGGCGGAGACGGGGGCGGTGACGATCGCCCTCCCCGAGGACGTGCAGGCCGAGGCTGTGGACGTCCCGCTCGAATTCCTCCAGGAGCGTGAGTGGCACATCCGCCGGCCGCTGCCCGAACGCGGACCGCTCGAGCGTGCCGTGGCCGCGATCCGCGGCGCGAAGCAGCCGCTCATCGTCGCCGGTGGGGGTGTGATCTATTCGGAAGCGGAGCAGGCACTCCGTGCGTTCGCCGAGGCCACCGGCATCCCGGTCGGCACCACGCAGGCGGGCGGTGGCGCATTGCCCTGGGACCACCCGCAGAATCTCGGCGGGATCGGTGCGACGGGAACCACCGCCGCGAACCGGATCGCCGCCGACGCCGATGTGATCATCGGTATCGGCACGCGCTACAGCGATTTCACCACCGCGTCGCGCACCGCCTTCCAGAACCCGGATGCGGTGTTCGTGAACGTCAACGTCGCCGCCTTCGACGCCTACAAGCACGGCTCACAGCTCCCGCTCATCGCCGATGCCAGGGAAGCGCTGGTCGCGCTCACGGGCATGCTCGGGGACTTCCGGATCGCGACCGATCTGAGCGCGCGGATCGCCGACGAGAAGCGGCGATGGGATGCGGTGGTCGACCACGCTCTCGCGCCCACGGGCGGCGAACTCCCGGGGCAGCCCGAGATCATCGGTGCCGTGCGCGGGTCGGTGGCCGATGCGGACGTCATCGTGCAGGCGGCCGGCTCGCTCCCCGGAGATCTGCACAAGCTGTGGCGGGTGAGCGACCCGCTCGGCTACCACGTCGAGTACGCCTACTCCTGCATGGGGTATGAGATCGCGGGAGGCCTCGGCGTCAAACGGGGGCTCCTCGCATCCGGTGACGAGCGGGACGTGATCGTCATGGTCGGCGACGGTTCGTACCTGATGTTGAGCTCCGAACTCGCGACGGCCGTGGCCGAGGGCATCAAGATCATCGTCGTGCTCGTCCAGAACCAGGGATACGCCTCGATCGGGCATCTCTCGGAGACGGTGGGCACGGAGCGCTTCGGCACGAAGTACCGGAGCTACGACGAGGAGACGCGGAGCTTCCAGCACGGTGACGTGCTCCCGGTCGACCTCGCGATGAACGCTCGCAGCTACGGCGTCGACGTCATCGAGATCGCACGGGGGTCTGCGGCGATCGATGATCTGCGCGCTGCGGTCGCCACGGCGAAGGCCTCGGAGCGGTCGACGCTCATCCACATCGACAGTGACCCGACGGTCTACGGTCCGGACGGGGAGGGATGGTGGGACGTGCCGGTGGCGGCGGTCTCGACCACGGACACCGCGCAGCGGGCCCTCGACGAGTACGTGCAGCAGCGTGCTGCACAGCGTCCCCTGCTGGGCTGACGTCACGGAAGCACCGCACCCCAGGGCCTTCCCATCCGTCACCGCGTACCCTGGAGGTATGACGGAGAATCCCCGCACGCGCGAGACGCGCCCCCAGGCAGCGCCCGCGTCGTCCCGTTCGGGGGCGGTCCGCGAGACGCGCACGGCACAGGTGCGCCCCCGGACCGAGGGGTGGACGCAGCAGAAGGATGCCGAGGGGCGCCCGCTGCTGCAGTTCGCGAGCCCCAAGCGCGGCAAGCCGCCGGTGCATCTGGCCGACCTCACGCCGGCCGAGCGCACCGAGAAGGTCAAGGAGCTCGGGCTCCCCGGCTTCCGCGCGAAGCAGCTGTCGACGCACTACTTCCGCCACTACACGTCCGACCCCGAGCAGATGACGGACCTCCCGGCCGACACCCGGGAGCAGCTCGTCGCCGGGATGCTGCCGTCGCTGCTCACCGAGGTGCGACGCCTCGAGACCGACCGCGGCGACACGATCAAATTCCTGTGGCGTCTGCACGACGGCGCGCTGGTCGAGTCGGTGCTCATGCGCTACCCCGGCCGCATCACGCTGTGCGTGTCGAGCCAGGCCGGCTGCGGCATGAACTGCCCGTTCTGCGCGACCGGCCAGGCGGGGTTGACCCGCAACATGTCGACCGCCGAGATCATCGAGCAGATCGTTCGTGCCAACCGGCTGATCGCCGATGGCGGCCTCGGCGGCAAGAAGGCCGACGACCACAGCATGGAGCGCGTCTCGAACATCGTGTTCATGGGCATGGGTGAGCCGCTCGCGAACTACAAGCGCGTGATGGATGCGGTCCGCTCGATGGTGGCTCCGCAGCCCGACGGTCTGGGCATGAGCGCGCGCGGCATCACCGTGTCCACCGTGGGTCTCGTGCCGGCGATCAAGAAGCTCGCCGACGAGAACATCCCCGTGACCTTCGCGCTGTCGCTGCACGCCCCGGACGATCACCTCCGCGATGAGCTCATCCCGGTGAACTCCCGCTGGAAGGTCGATGAGGCCCTCGACGCCGCGTACGAGTACTACGCCAAGACCGGTCGTCGCGTCTCGATCGAGTACGCGCTCATCAAGGACATGAACGACCACGCGTGGCGCGCCGACCTGCTGGCGGAGAAGCTCAACCAGCGCGGACGCGGCTGGGTCCATGTGAACCCGATCCCGCTCAACCCGACGCCCGGCTCGGTCTGGACCTCGTCGGAGATCCCGGTGCAGAACGAGTTCGTCCGGCGACTCAATGACGCCGGCATCCCGACGACCCTCCGCGACACCCGCGGCAAGGAGATCGACGGCGCCTGCGGTCAGCTGGTCGCCACGACCGAGGACGAGGCCGCCTCCGCAGCGATGAGCTGAGGCGTCACGCCCGCTCGGCGACCGTCGAGCGTGCCGAGGTGTTCGGCGCGGTCGAGCCACCGTGCGATCGTCGCGGTGTCGGCGTCCTTGACGCCGAGCATGCGGTGGACGCGTACGGACCTCACGCCGCACAGGCGCAGGGTGTTGCGGGCCACCTGGGTCTGCGCGGGCAGCCCGGTGAACGGCACCGCGAACCACGGGGTGTCCGCGAGCAGGAGCAGTCGGCCGCGGCGTGCGGGCAGCAGCCCCTCGGGGAGGCCGAGCTTCGTGTAGCGGTACTCCTGCTGCGGAAGCAGGGCGCGGTCGAAGAAGCCCTTGAGCACCGCGGGGACCGAACCCCACCAGAGCGGCGTGGCGACGACGATCGTGTCGGCGTCGTGCAGTGCCTGTTTCGCGTCGACGAGGTCGGGCTCGAGGGTCATGCGCTCCCGGTAGCCGAAGCGCAGGTGGGGATCGAAGTCCAGGTCACGCAGCGCGAGCACCCGCGCGTCTCCGTGTCTGTCGGCGTACCGCTGAGCCAGGGAAGCGGTCAGGGAGCGGGCGTCGGGGTGGCCGTCGATCACGAGAGCAGGCATGTCAGGTTCCTATCTGGACAGTGTCAAGGTGGTGGACACTGTCAAGATAGGAGATGATGTTGCTCATGTCAAGTTCGAAGGACGGCTACCACCACGGCGATCTCGCCCGGGCGCTGGAGGATGCCGCCATGCAGCTGCTGGAGCGGATGCCTGCGGCGGAGATCAGCCTCCGCGAGGTCGCCCGGGCCGCGAACGTCAGCCACAACGCGCCGTATCACCACTTCTCCGACCGGCTCGGGCTGCTCAAGGTGCTCGCCGAGCGGAGCATGGCCGACCTCCTGACGCAGGTCCGCACCGACGCGGAGAGGGCGTCGACCCCGCGCGCGGCGCTCGCGGACGCCGGTTCCGCCTATATCCGCTTCGCTGTGGAACATCCGCACGCGTTCGATGCGGTGTACGACCCGACGGTCTGCGTCCCCGGATCCCCGACCGCGACCATGGCGCCGCTGATCGACGGGCTTGAGACAGTGCTCGCAGAGGGAGTCGCCGCGGCAGGCCTGGACCGGCCGACCGATGCCGTCGTGGTGTGGGGGCTGATCCATGGACTCGGCACGCTCGCCGCTGCGGGGCACTTCACCCTCGACGATGCCCTCGTGGCCTACGCGGCGGCGCTCGATCGGCTGCTCCCGTCCCCTGACCCTGCTCCGGCCCCCTGACCCTGCTCCGGTCGCCCGGACCCTGCTCCGGTCGCGATATGGCAGGCAATCGCGGCTCGGAAGCTGACATATCGCGACGGGAACGTGGGATTCCGGGTGGACGCCGAGGAATCTTCCACGCTATCCACAGGCGAGGTTTCGTAGATTATCGGGATGCCCTATTCCGCCCATCGACCGGGTCGCTACGACTCGCAGGGTCGGATCATCCTCGACAGCGAACCCGACGCCGTCACGGATGACCTCGACTTCCTGCGCGAGTTCGAGCCCACCGGCACCGAAGACGCCGCAGGCGACGCGTCGGTCGCAGCTTCCGCCGAGCAGACCCCGATCGCCGATGCGGTCGCTGCGGACGAGTCCGCCCCGGTGAAGACTCCGCGTGCGCCCCGTGTCCCGAAGGAACGGAAGAAGCGCGTGCCGCGTGCTCCCGGTTCGCGCGCGCGGACCCTGGCGATCCTCGGCGGCGCGGAGGGCGAGATCCTCGACCGCGTCCCGGGCGAGACCCCCCGCTTCGTCCAGATGTTCTTCGTGCTCGCCGGCACCGCGCTCGTCTCGGCGATCTCGATGCTCTTCGCCCTCACCACCGGTGTGCAGGCGGCGCTGTGGCTGGCTGTACCCCTGGCTCTCGTGTGGGCGCTCATCATCTTCAACCTCGATCGGTTCCTGACCTCGACCATGAGCTCGACGAGGAGCGTCTGGCGGCTCATCGGCCTGGCGATCCCGCGAGTGATCATGGCGGCGATCATCGGTTTCGTGGTGGCGGAGCCGCTCGTGCTCCAGATCTTCCACAACGACATCGCCCGTGAGGTCGCGTCGACCAACATCACGCAGTCGCAGTCCGATCAGGAGGCCCTTGAGTCGGGGCCGGAGAAGATCGCGCTGGACGCGGCCTCCGCCAAGGTCGCCGAGCTCGAGAACCAGGCGGCGACCGGGATCGTGGCGGGAACGGACTCGTCGTCTGCGACGGAGTCGGCCGCACAGGCCACCGTCGACGACGTCACCGCGAAGATGACCGCGCAGCAGGAGGTCATCGACCAGGCGCGCGTGCTGTACCAGTGCGAGCTGACCGGCGAAGGCGCAGGCACGGTACCCGGGTGCACCGGGGTCAACGGAGAGGGTGCGAGCTCGGATGCCGCGAAGGCACAGCTCGCCGAGGCCCAGCAGACGTACGACGCGCTCGCCGCCCAGCTGCGCACCGCCAACGAGGAGCTCGCCGCGGCCGGCACCGCCGCCAAGGAGAACACCTCCACGTCCGAGGCGCAGAACCGGGAGCAGGCCAAGTCGCAGCTGCCGACCGCCCGCGACACCTACGACCAGGCGCTCGCCGCGTACAACGCCCGGGCGGATGCCGTGGCGCAGGGCAATGCTGGAGCCGTCGGGCTGCTCAGCCAGATCAGCGGTCTGAACCGGTTGAGCGAGAAGGAGCCCACGATCCTGTGGGCGCACATCCTGATCGCGGCCCTGTTCTTCATGATCGAGCTGCTGCCGGTGCTGGTCAAGGTGCTCACGAGCTACGGTGACCCGAGCCTGTACGAGAAGGCGGCCGCGATCCGCAAACAGGTCGCTCTCGACAAGGTGACGGCGGAGGGCTTCCGCGACCGTGCCGACATCGTGACGGCTCAATCCCAGGAGGTGCAGGCGGAGGTCGGCTCCGGTGAGTCGCAGACGCGCGCGGAACGCCGCGAGGCGGCCGAGGCGCAGGAGCGGGAGAGGGCGGAGAAGCGCGCGCAGGCGCAGACGCTCGAGGAGCAGGAGCAGCTGGTTCGACCGACGATCGGCTGAGAGGTGCATCGCGGTTCGGCGAGACGGCATGAGCCTCCGGTCAGGCGAGTTGGGGAATCCGCTCCGGCACCCCTGGCTCCTGCTGTGGGGAGAGTTCGCCGATCCGGAGGCTTCCCCGTGTCGGGTCGTCGTGGACAGCGGCGGCGATCGAGCGGATCAACGCAACCGTGGACGGGGTGCGCGCCCAGCGCGCTCCGGTCGTCAGCGCCTCGATGCGGGCGAGCGGATGCTGCAGCGCCACATCGTGCTGACGGGCATCGTCGCGGAGCCACTCCAGGAGCTGTGTGATGGTCCAATCGGGGTTGATTGGACCATCACTTGAGGGACTGGTGGCGAAATTCCTGGTCATTGGTCCAGAATCGGATCTCATGAGCGCGAGTGACAGTGCCAATGGCCGACCAATGGATCAGTTTTCGGCCCTTGCTGCGGAGCGAGCGGCATCTCTCGTGCATGCAGGTGACGTGTCGTCGGACGCACTCTCGGCACGGCTCGGCCGTTGGACACAGGGAGACGGCACTCTCGCCGCCCGGCTCGCACGGGGCATCGAGGGCCTGATCGTGAGCGGTGAGCTACGCCCCGGGGACCGGCTGCCCGCGGAGCGCGCGCTGGCAGCCGCAGGGTCCGTCTCGCGGGGCACGGTCGTCGCGGCATACACGGACCTCGCGGAACAGGGCCTGGTCGACCGGCGGCAGGGGAGCGGCACCCGTATCGCCGGGACAGTCGCAACCGCCGTGCCCGCCCAGCGTCCGGGGCGCGGGGAGGCGCTCTTCTCCGCGCTGCCGAACGCCATCGACCTGCTGCGGACCGTGCCGCAGATCTCCGATCTCGGAGTGCAGCTCATCCGCGACCACAAGCCGCGACTCGACCTCGCCCTGCTGCCCGAGACCGACCCTGCGGGCCTGCCCGCCCTGCGCGACCTCATCGCCGCGATGTACGCCGCGGAGGGCACGCCGACCACGCCGGAGCAGATCCTCGTCACGCACGGGGCGCAGCAGGCCATCAGCCTCGTCGTGAACGCGCTCGTGGGTCCCGGCGACATCGTGCTCGCAGAGGAGATCACCTGGCCGGGCGTCACGGATTCGGTCGGCCTCCGCGGCGGCACCGTGCACGGCATCGCGATGGGCGAGGACGGACTCGACGTCGGGGCGCTCGAACAGGCGCTCGCCCGCCTGCGGCCCGTGCTCGTCGCGGTGAACCCGCACCATCAGAACCCCACCGGATCGCGCCTGCCGCCCGCCGCTCGGCATCGCGTCGCCGAGCTCGCCGCCCAGTACGGCGTACCCGTCATCGAAGACCGCGTGCTCGCCGGCATCTCCTTCGACGGGGTCGTGCCGCCGACGCTCGCGGCCGAACGCGCCGATGCCCCCATCATCGTGGTCGAGTCGGTGTCGAAGTGGGTGTGGGCGGGGCTGCGGATCGGCTGGCTGCGCGCGGACCCCGTGCTCGTCCGTCGGCTCCGCGGCGCGCGCCAGCTCGCCGACCAGTCCACCAGCGTGCCGGGACAGCTGCTCGCACTCGATCTGATCGCGCGCGCCGATGACCTCCGTCGAGCCAACAGCCGCATCCACCAGGAGCGTCTGCGTCTGCTGCAGGCGCTGATGGCCGAGCAACTGCCGGAGTGGACACCCGAGCCGCCGCGCGGTGGGCTGTCGCTGTGGGTGCGCCTGCCCGCAGGCTCGGCGGCGGCCCTCGTCCGCACCGCCGCCACCCACGGCGTCTCGATCGCCGGGAGCGCGGCCTTCGCGGTCGCGGCCTCGCCCGACGACCACATCCGCATCCCGTTCACTGCGCCCGACGACGTGCTCGCCGAGGGCGTCCGGCGTCTCGGAGCCGCCTGGCGGGAGTATCGGCAGACTCTCGGGATGTCCTCTTAGGCTGACCCGCATGACTCGGATTCAGCGCCGAACCCTGTGGATCTCGATCGTCGGCGTGCTCGCCGTCCTGGCCTACGCGGTGCTCGCTGCACTGCAGATCCTCGTGTTGAATCCGCTCGCCGCGGCTCCGGGGCTCACGATGGAGGAGATCCGTTTCGCGATGGCGGAGGCGGGGGAGAACCTCGGTCAGGGTGCCGTGTTCTCCGTTCTCGGCATCGGGGTGGCGCTGGCCGTCGCGGTGGCCGTCGTCTCGGTCGTCCGGCGTGCGGATCCCGTGGTTCCTGCGATGACGTTCCTGGCGCTGCTCATGCTCGGCGCGGTCGGGTACTTCGTCGCGTCGTTCGGCGCGGGCATGGCCCTGGCCGACACGTTCGGGATCAGCGGAGCGGACTACTCGCCCTGGGCCCGACCGCTGTACGTCGTGAGCGCCCTCGCCGCCGTCGCGATCGTGGTCGGCGGCGCGATGGCGGTAATGAGATCCCGGTATCCGGCCCAGCCATAGTGGGCAGCCAGTAGCGTTGATCCATGGTCAACTATCGCTATCTCGGCAACAGTGGTCTCAAGGTCTCGGAGATCACCTACGGCAACTGGGTCACCCACGCCTCACAGGTCGGCGACGATGCCGCCGTCAAGACCGTGCATGCCGCCCTGGACGCGGGAATCACGACTTTCGACACCGCCGACACCTACGCCAACACGGCTGCGGAGGTCGTTCTCGGCAAGGCACTCGAGGGGCAGCGCCGCGAGGGGCTCGAGATCTTCACGAAGGTCTACTTCCCGACCGGTCCGAAGGGCCCGAACGACACCGGGTTGAGCCGCAAGCACATCTTCGAGTCGATCAACGGCTCGCTGCAGCGCCTCGGCACCGACTATGTCGACCTATACCAGGCGCACCGCTTCGACCACGAGACTCCGCTGGAGGAGACGTTCCAGGCGTTCGCCGACGTCGTCCGTCAGGGCAAGGCGCTCTACATCGGCGTCTCGGAGTGGACGGCCGAGCAGTTGCGTGAAGGGCACGCACTCGCGAAGCAGCTGGGGATCCAGCTCATCTCCAATCAGCCGCAGTACTCGATGCTGTGGCGCGTCATCGAGGGCAAGGTCGTTCCGGCGTCCGAAGAGATCGGGATCTCGCAGATCGTGTGGTCGCCGATGGCACAGGGCGTGCTCAGCGGCAAGTACCTGCCGGGGCAGCCGGTGCCCGAGGGCTCGCGCGCGACCGACCCGCACAGCGGCGCCGACTTCATCAAGAGCTTCCTGCAGGACGACATCCTCACCGCGGTGCAGCGTCTGAAGCCGATCGCCGAGGAAGCCGGCCTGTCGATGCCGCAGCTCGCGATCGCGTGGGTGCTGCAGAACCCGAACGTCGCGGCCGCGCTGGTCGGAGCTTCCCGTCCGGAGCAGTTGGCGGAGACCGTCAAGGCCTCGGGTGTGAAGCTCGACGCCGACACGCTCGCCGCGATCGACACCGCGCTGGGCGACACGGTCAACCGCGACGCCGAGCACACCTACTCGGTGTCTCCGAAGTCTCGCCTGGTCTGACCACCCGCCCGCCTCGCCCGCCTCGTCCGGGTACGTTCTCCGGTCGTCCGGTCGTCGCGAGGGTCGACGCCCCCTCTGCCCGCCGAGGCCCCCTCTGAATCTTGCGAATCAGAGGGGGCCTCGGCGGTGGAAGGGGGTCTCGGCGAACGCGACGGACGGGACGGGCGCGACGGGGCGCGACGGACGCGACGAACGAGACGGGGCGCGAGGGGGTTACTCCTTCACGGCTCCGGCGGTCAGGCCCTGCACGATCCAGCGGCTCGCGAGCGCGAACATCGCCATGGTCGGCAGGATCGTCAGCACCGCTGCGGCACTCATCGACCCCCAGTCGATGTTGAACGTCGAGATGAAGCCGTTCAACGCGGAGGGCACGGTGCGGTTCTCATCGGTGTTCATGAGCACGACCGACAGGAACAGCTCGTTCCAGCAGTTCACGAAGTTGAAGATGAACGCCGCGATGATGCCGGGCGTCATCACCGGGACGAGCACCCGGAACAGGGCTCCGAGGCGGGAGCATCCGTCGATCATGGCGGCCTCTTCGAGGGCATCGGGCACGTTCTCGAAGAAGCCCCTCAGCATGACCGTCGAGAACGGGATGCAGATCGCGATGTAGACGAGGATGAGTCCGGGCTTGGTGTCGACCAGCCCGAGGTCCGTCATCATCGAGTACAGCGGTCCCAGCGCGATGAAGGCCGGGATCATCTGCGTCAGCAGGAACGCGATCAGGATCGCGCCCTTGCCCCGGAACTCGAAGCGAGCGAGAACATAGGCGCTGAGCAGGGCGATGAGTGTCGCCACCGCACCGCCGACGACCGCGACCAGGGCCGAGTTGCCGAGGAACACCCCGAACGAGCTCTTCTCGAACAGACTCGTGAAGTTGTCGAGCGAAGGCTCGCTCGGCCAATACTCGATCGGGAACCTGTTGATCGTCCCGGGCGACTTGAACGCGGTCAGCGCGATCCAGTACAGCGGGAACAGCGTGATCACGAGCCAGAGCCCGAGACCCACGACGCGGATGACGCCGCCGACCGTGACCCGCGGCTTCGGACGCGGGGCGGATGCCGGATCGGGCACGGTGATCCGGCGGGTCTCGGTGACCGAGGAGCCCGTGCGGGAGGTGTCTGTCATGGTCATCGCTGCACTCTCCGCATCGCCATCAGGTAGAACGCGCAGAACACGAACAGGACGGCCATCACGATGAGGCCGATCGCGCTCGCGAAGCCGTAATTGCCCTGCTGGGTGTAGTTGATCATCCAGGTCGTAATGATGTGCGTCTGGTTGGCGGGTCCGCCGTTGGTCATCGCGTAGATGATGTCGGGGAAGTTGAAGATCCAGATCACTCGCAGCAGGATCGTCAGCAGCAGCGTCATCGAGATGTACGGGATGATGATCGAGAAGAGCTGACGGACCTTGCCGGCGCCGTCGAGGCTCGCAGCCTCCAGCATCTCGTCGGGCACCGACTGCAGAGCGGCGAGGATCATGATCGCGAAGAACGTGACCCCGTACCAGACGTTGGCGACGATCACCGCGAACATCGCGAGCTTCGGATCCGCCAGCCAGGGGAGGGGGGCGTCGATCAGTCCTGCCTTCATGAGCAGGTCGTTGACCACACCGAACTCCGCGTTGAACATCCACCGGAACAGCATGCCGATCAGGAAGCCGGACACCGCCCAGGGGAAGAACACGAGCGCCTGGTAGACGCCGCGGAACCGGAACCGCTTGCGCAGGGCGAGCGCGATCAGGAACCCGATCACGAGCTGCGGCACGAGCGAGCCGACGACCCAGAGCACGGAGTTCCCTGCCACCGTCGGGAACGCGGGGTCACGGAACACCGCGAGGAAGTTGTCGAAGCCGACGAACGGCGTCGACGTGAGGTCCCACAGGTTCCAGTCGTGGAAGGCCATGCGCGCGCCCTGCAGCATCGGCCAGTAGGTGAACCAGCACACGAAGACGACCGCGGGGGCGAGGAACGCCAGCAGCGTCCATGCCTGGCGCCCTCGGAACGGACGACGTCGACGGGATGCCGGGGAGGCCCCGACGGCTGCCTGCTGCGACGCAGTGCCGACGGAGCCTCCCTTCTGAGCGGTGCGGGCCACAGGTCAGCCCTTTTCCGCGGCGTACTTCTCGGTCCAGAACGCGTCCCACGAGGCCAGCAGGTCGCTGGTCGACATGTTGCCCAGCAGCACGTTCTGCACATCCTGGTCGGACTTCTGGATCCACTCGGTCCACCAGCTGACCCCGCGCGGCTGGCGCACGTTGACGTAGGTCTCGGGGTCTTCCGTCATGGTGACGTAGCTGGTCCAGGGGCCCGACGAGTAGAAGTCGTCATCCGCTGCAGCCGTGATGATCGGCACCAGGCTGTTGGCCTGGGCGAACTCGGTGGCGGGCTCGGCCGACGAGAGGAACTCGACCAGCTTGACGGCCGCCTCCTTGTTCTCGCTGTTCTCGGCGACGCCCCACCCGGCCACGGCGAGCGGCTGCGCGGCCTTGCCCGAGGGGCCGACGAGCAGCGGAGCGGTGTCCCACTGGTCTTCGGTGAGGGAGGAGTCCTGCACGGTCGCGATGACCTCGGGGTCCTGCAGCAGGAACGCGGTGGTGCCGTTCGTGAAGCCGGCGACCATCTCGGGGTAGCCCCACGAGACGGCGGAAGGCGGGGAGGCCTCCGTGAACAGGTCGAAGTAGTCGTCGACGGCATCCTGCGCCTCGGGTGCGGCGAAGATCGTCGAGCCGTCCTCCATCAGGAAGGCGTCCTCGGTGTCGAGACCGTCGATCGTGTAGGCCTCGATGGCCGCGACGACGTTGCTGTTCGCGTTCTGGCCCCCGCGGAACGCGTAGCCGTAGATGTTGTTCGAGGGGTCCTGGATCGCGGACGCCTGCTCGAGCAGGTCCTTCCAGCTGTGCGGGGGTCCGTCGAAGCCCGCGTCCTTCACGAGGTCGGTGCGGTAGAACAGCGACAGCCCGTAGAAGCCGTACGGAACGAAGTAGCTCTTGCCGTCGGCGGCCACGGACGCGGACTGCGCGTTGTCGGTCAGGGCGTCCCAGCCGTCCCACTTCTCGAGGTCGGGGCCGAGGTCGTACAGCCAGCCGTTGTTCGCGAACGGTCCGACGGTGATGTCGCGCACCTCCAGCACGTCCACGCCCTTGCCGGACTGCAGCATCTGCTGGATCTTCGCGTCGGCCTGCTCGGTGGGAGGGGAGACCAGGTTGACCGTGATCTTCGGGTTGTCCTTCTCGAACTCGTCGAGGAGTCCGCGGATGAGCTCGGTGCGGGCCGGGTTGGTCAGGCTCTCGACCATCTGCAGGGTGACCGTGCCGTCGGCCGACGGGCCGGAGCTCGCGGAACAGCCGGTGAGAGCGAGGACGGCGACGGTGCCGAATCCCGCTGCTGTCGTCAAGATCTTGTTCTTCACGAAGTGCCTCTCGGTTGGGGTGGGTGGGTGTTGCGGTCGGGTGAATGGTGGGCGGATCAGGGCAGGACGAGGGAGTCGGCGCGGCGGATGCCCGCACGGCTCAGGATCTGCGGGACGCACCGCTCCACGAAGGCCTCGTAGTCGGAGGCCTCGTTGTAGAGGTGCGCGGAGAGTCGGAAGTAGCCGATACCGCGGAAGCTGGTGAAGGCCGTCTCGACGCCGACCTCATCGAGGAGATACATGCGCAGGGCGTCGGCCTCTTCCCGTGTCGCCCCCAGCCCGAGCGGCAGACGCACGAGTCGCATCGACGGCACAGGGGAGGGGAGCGGGGTGAGCGGGTCCTCGTCGCCGTAGGGGCGCAGGGCTTCCGCGATCAGCTCGGCGCCGGCATCCGCGATCTCCGTCATCGCTGCGCGTGCGGCAGCCCAACCGAACTCGTTTTCGATGAAGTCGATGGCGGTCGGGGTGGCCAGGTAGGTCGTGGCGTCGATCGTGCCCTGGGTGTCGAAGCGGGAGGGGTACGGTTCGCGCGCCGCCCACGAGTCGATGAGTGGCCACAGTTCGTCGCGGTCGGGGGCGGAGGTGACCAGCAGTGCGGAGCCGCGGGGCGCGCAGGGCCACTTGTGGAGGTTTCCGAACCACCAGTCGCCGCCCGCGACGGCAGCCGCGTCCGGGACGAGGCCGGGGGCGTGAGCGCCGTCGACGAGCGTGCGCACCCCGCGCTCGGCCGCCGCCTCGGCGATGCGCCGTGTGGGCAGCATCCGTGCGGTCGGCGACGTGATCTGGTCGACCACGATCAGACGGGTGCGGGGGGAGAGATGATCGGCGAAGAGCTGCACGATCTCGTCGTCGGAGGAGAGCAGCGGGAGGGCGACCGTGCGGACGCGGGCGCCGAACCGGCGGGCGAGGCGCTCGGCCCCCATGGTGATGGCGCCGTAGCCCTGGTCGGTGACGAGGATCTCGTCCCCGGCTTCCAACTGCAGCGCGTTGTAGACCACGGTGGCGGCGGCGGAGGCGTTGGGGACGAAGACACTGTCCTCCGTCCGGGCGCCCACGAAGGGCGCGGTGCGTTCGCGGGCATCCTGCACACGCTCCGCGATGCGGGGGAACCACTCGACCGGACTGAGATCCGCGCGGCGGCGAAGAGCGTCCTGATGCGCGACGACGGCGGAGGGGACCGCGCCGAAGGATCCGTGGTTGAGGTGGATCACCGACGGGTCGAGGGGCCAGGCGTCACGGGCGCGCACACCGGAGTTCAGCGTGAGCGGTGCGGGGAACAACGGTGCGGGCATCAGTCCTCATCGATGAGTGGGGCGAGTTGTTGCACAACTTTGCCACACAAGCGCGAAAACTGCCACGAAAACAGGAAGGATGAAACATAGTTGTCATACGAGTTCCCTGCGAAGGGGAGTTCCGCCAGACTTCACGAGGGGTGGGGGAGTGTCAGAGAGGATCACGATGAGCGCACTCGACACGGCGCTGCACGGGTTGCGGGCCCTGATCGCCGACGGTGCGCTGCGGCCGGGTGACCGGCTGCCGAGCGAAGGGGAACTGTGTGAACGGCTCGGTGTCTCCCGCGGGTCTCTCCGCGAGGCGATCCGGATGCTGGCCGCACTCGGTGTGCTCGACACCCGGCACGGATCGGGGAGCTATGTCAGCGAACTGCGCGCGGCCGACCTGATCGGCAGCCTGTCACTCACGGTCGGACTGCTGCCGATGGCGGGGGTGCTCGAACTCACCGAGCTGCGTCGCGTGCTCGAACCGCATGCCGCCGCGCTCGCCGCCGCCCGCATCGACGTAGAGACCGTGGAGTCCCTGGACCGCGTGCTCGATGAGATCGAGGCGACCACCGACTTCGAGGTGCAGTCACGCCTCGACCACGAGTTCCACATGGCGATCTCCGGGGTGGCGGGCAACGAGGCGCTGACCAGCCTGATCGACGTGTTGCGTTCGCGTTCGCGGGCGTATCGCATCTCCGATCCCGAGGATGCGGCCGAGCTCAAGATCCACTCGGATGCGGGGCACCGCGCGATCCTGCGCGGCCTGGCGGCGGCGGATCCTGTCGCCGCGAGCGCCGCGGCCTCGGCGCATGTCGCGTACACGGAGTACTGGGTCCGGCGCTACTCCGGCCTCGAGGACTGAGTCTGCGCGCCGACACCCCCTCTCGCGCCGACACTCCCTCGGGAGGCCGACACCCCCTCTGCGCGTCGAGACCCCCGCGGAGTGACGTGTGCTGGCGGGGGCGTCGGCGAGGTGCGGGGGTCTCGGGTCAGGTGATGGTGATGTCGACCTGGATCTCGGTGGCCAGGCGCTCGAGGTCGGCGCGCAGGGCGTCGAGGTCGACCGTGGCGGGGACCTTCGCGACCACCGAGGCTTCGAACAGACGGCCGCCCGCCATCGCGGCATCCCGGGTCTCGGTGGCCAGCTCCTCGATGCTCAGTGCGTGCGTGCTCAACACGGTCGAGATCTCCCGCACGATGCCGGGGCGGTCGTTGCCGAGCACCTGGATCTCGAGCAGCCGATCGTCCGCGGCGACGGTCTCCGGGGTGCCGGTGAGCACGGCCAGGGTCAGCAGCCCCTGACCCTGCAGGCCGCGCAGGGCGGAGGTCAGCTCGGCCTCCTTGTCGTCGGCGACCGAGACCTCGATGACACCGGCGAACGTGCCGGCGAGTTCGGCCAGCGAGCTGTTCTCCCAGTTTCCGCCGTACGCGTCCACGACATCGGCGACGGCGGCGACGAGGCCCGGACGGTCTGCACCCGCGACGGTGAGGATCAGAGTAGTCATGCGGCCAGCGTACGGGGGAGTCCGGGGATGGTCGGCGAACTTACCGAGTGCCCCCGTGATTCGGGTAGCCTCCACAGTGAATCGAGCACGCCATCGAAGGGGGCTGCTGATGCATGACGCCGAGGAAGACGAGGGTGACACCGCCGGTGCCGGGGGCCCGCCGCGATGGTCGACGACCGAGGAACGCTGGGCCGCGGTCGAGCTGAACATCCAGATGGCGATCCGTCGCGGCGAGTTCGACGATCTGCCCGGTGCGGGAAAGCCCATCGAGAATCTCGGCCGCACTCACGATCCCGACTGGTGGATCCGGCAGAAGATCGAGCGGGAGAACCTCACGGGTCTGGCGCCGCCGGTGTTCCAGCTGCGCACGGAGGACGCGAACCTTCGAGCTGTCCTCGACACCTACTCTCAGGAAGAAGACGTGCGTCGGCACGTGGAGGACTTCAACTCCCGCATCCGTGCGGCGCGGATGCAGTTGACGGGCGGGCCCCCGGTCGTCACGCCGCTCCGAGACGTGGATGCGGAGGTCGACGAATGGCGCCGTCGGCGGCGGAAGCCCGATGGCGCGACCGCGCCGACGCCGTCGACTCCAGCGGCCCCTCGGCGGCGGTGGTGGCGCCGCTCGTCGACCTGAACCGTCACTCCGCCCAGTCGCCGGTCTCCAGGAAGCCTTCCAGCCGTGCGCGGTGCGGGGCGAGGTCCCACCCCTGCTGCGCCACCCACTCGTCCGAATAGTAGGTGCCGGCGTAGCGGATGCCGCTGTCGCAGATCAGGGTGACGACACTGCCGGTCTCACCCGCGGCGCGCATCCGGGCGATCAGCTGGAACGCGCCGTAGAGGTTCGTGCCGGTGGACCCGCCGGCCCAGTGCAGGGTGCGCTCGCGCAACAGGCGGATCGCGGCGATCGAGCCGGCATCGGGGACACGGATCATCTCGTCGATCACGGTGGGCACGAACGACGCCTCGACCCGCGGGCGACCGATTCCCTCGATGCGGCTCGGACGCCCGGCGGGCGGATCCACGGTGCCGGCCCATCCGTCGTAGAAGGCCGAACCCTCGGGGTCCACGACCGCGACCTTGGTGTCATGCCGACGGTACTTCACGTAGCGTCCGAAGGTCGCGCTCGTGCCGCCGGTGCCTGCACCCGTGACGATCCACGTGGGGATCGGATGCCGCTCCTGGGCGAGCTGGCTGAACACGCTCTCGGCGATGTTGTTGTTGCCGCGCCAGTCGGTCGCGCGCTCGGCGAACGTGAACTGGTCGAGGTAGTGGCCGGTGCAGTCGGACGCGAGGCGCTGCGCCTCGGAAGACATGTCCTCGGCGCGGTCGACGAAGTGGCAGGTGCCGCCGTAGAACTCGATGAGGTCGATCTTCTCCTGCACCGTCGAGCGCGGCACGACCGTGATGAACTTCAGCCCGAGCATCCGAGCGAAGTAAGCCTCGGAGACGGCGGTCGATCCGCTCGAGGACTCCACGAGCGTGGTGTCTTCGTGGATGCGTCCGTTGACCAGGCCGTAGAGGATGAGCGAGCGCGCGAGGCGGTGCTTGAGGGAGCCGGTGGGGTGCACGGACTCATCCTTGAGATACAGGTCGATGCCCCATTCGGGCGGCAGCGGGAAGAGGTGCAGATGCGTGTCGGCGCTGCGGTTGGCATCGGCTTCCAGCAGGGCGATCGCGGTGCTGGTCCAGTCGCTCATGCCCTCGACACTACCGGGCGACTCAGCCCACCGTCCCGGCGCGCGAGGCCCCGCCATCGCCATCGACGTGCAGCAGGGAGGCCTGCGACTGCTCTTGCTGGAGCTGGAACTCGAAGCGCGACCGGTCACCGCGGTGATAGGCGACGAAGTACTCGATCGGTGCACCGTCGGCGCTGCGGCTGATGCTGCGCAGGCGCAGCAGGGCCGAGCCGGCGCTGACGCCCAGGAACTGCGCCTGTTCGTGCGTCGCCACCGTCGCCTCCGCCGAGCGCACGCCGTGCGTCGCGACGATGTCGTGTTCGGCGAGGAGCCGGTACAGCGACCCCTCGGTCAGGTCGGCGCCGAGCGTCACGGAGCCCGTGGCCTCCGGCATCCACGTCGTCGACAGCGACCACGGCTCGCCGTCGACGTGCCGCAGGCGCTCCAAGACGACGACCGGGGAGTCGACGGGGAGCTCGAGCGCGAGCGCGACCTCCTCGTCGGCTGTCGTCCGTTCGTGTCGCAGGACGTCGCTGTGCACGTGTCCGCCGCGGCGCTCGACGTCGTCGTACAGACCCACCAGCGTGTGCACGAGACTCTCGCTCGTGCGAGGGCGGGAGACGAACGTACCCTTGCCCTTCACGCGCTCCACGAGCCCTTCGTGCTCCAGCTGGGCGAGCGCTTGGCGGACGACGGTGCGCGAGATGCCGTACCGCTCGCAGAGGCGGTGCTCTCCCGGCAGCGGGTCGCCGGGCTGCAGGCCGTCGCGGGCGATGCCGTCGATGATCAGCTGGCGCAGCTGGTCATACATGGGGGCGGCGGAGTGGCGGTCGATCGCGTCGTCGACGGTGACCATCAGTACGCCACCCCCGCGTGCAGGATCACGTTGGCGTAGGGGGTGAACTCCCCGGAGCGCACGAACGCGCGAGCGCCCTGGCTGAGCTTCTTGAACTCGACGTGGGGGATGAGCTCGATCTCGAACCCCATGCCGGCGAACCGCTCCCGCAGTGCGGCCAGCACCTCCGGGCTCTTCTCGGCGACCTCGGCCGAGACCGTCGCCCCCTCGACCACCATCTCGGCGAGCACGGTGTCGAGCACATCGAGGAACTCCGGAGCGCCCGGGCGGTACGCCAGGTCGATGCGCTCGGAGCCGGGAGGGATGGGCAGCCCGGCGTCGGTGACCACGACGAGGTCCGTGTGCCCGGTCTCGCTGATCACGCGGGAGAGCGCGGGATTGATGGTGGTGGCCGTCTTGCGCATGTGTGTCCTCGGTTCTCCGCAGGTCCGGTACAGGAAGTCAGTTCGCGACAGGCGCGGCCAGGCGTGCGGTCAGGAACGCGTCGACCTCGGCACGGTGCGGAAGGCTGGGCGATGCGCCCTGCTTCGTGACCGTCAGCGCACCGGCGGCTGTGGCCAGGCGCACGGCGTCCGCCAGGGTGCTGCCGTTGGCGAGCGCGGCACCGAGGTACCCCGCGTACGCGTCTCCCGCCGCGGTCGTGTCGACCGCCTCCACCGGGAAAGGCGGGATCACGGACGCGCCTTCCGCGGTGATGACGCACGATCCTTGGCCCGCGAGGGTGATCACCGCCGCGCCGACTCCCTGTGCGAGGAACCAGCGTCCGGCGCGTTCGGCTGACGCGGCATCCGTCACCTCGATGCCGCTGATCAGCGTCGCCTCGGTCTCGTTGGGGGTCACGATGTCGATGCTCCGCCAGATCTCGGCGTCCAGCTCGGCGGCCGGGGCCGGATCGAGGATGACGGTCATGCCGAGTTCGCGTCCCCGCGCGGTGATGTGCGCGGTGAGCGCGGAGGGGGTCTCGAGCTGGGTGAGCAGCACCGAGGTCGTGGGGGCGAGAGCCGTGAGCGCCTCGTCGATCTGCGGGGCGCTGAGGGCGGCGTTGGCGAGCGGCACCATCACGATGTCGTTCTGCGCGGAGGAGTCGACACGGATGTGCGCGATGCCGGTGGGGCCGGGAACCGTGCGCAGATGCGTGAGGTCGACCCCGGCCGCGGTGAGCCCGTCGACCACGAGGTCGTGGAACAGGTCGTCTCCGACACAGCCGACGAAGCTCGTACGCGCACCCGAGCGTCCGGCCGCGACGGCCTGGTTCGCTCCCTTGCCACCCAGCATGAGGGTGAACTCGTCTCCCAGGATCGTCTCGCCCCGTGCGGGCAGGCGCCCGGAGAACGTGGTGACGTCGGCCGTGACGCTGCCGACGATGACGACACCGGAGCGGTCTTCGGAGTGTGCGGGGGTCATCTTGCTCCTGATCTTCCTCGACGGCAGGTGTAGCCGACGCTTTGACAGATCGCGGTGGCTGTCATTACATTAGCCGAATCCCTATCTGTAACGACAGGTTGTCCGCGAGGAGACCCCGATGACCCCGATCGCGCCACGCCTGTACGTCGACAGCGCCGATGTCGACCGCGTCTCCCGGCTGCTCGCCACGGGCGTGGTGCACGGCGTGACCACGAACCCGACCATTCTGGAACGGGGAGGCCGCACCGCCGCCGAGATCCCCGAGCTCTACGCCCGCTGGGAGTCGGAGGGGGCGAAGGAGATCTTCTTCCAGACCTGGGGCGGCGACACCGCGTCCTTCCTCCGCAACGCCGAGGGCATCCGCGCGCTGGGGGACCGGGTCGCCGTGAAGGTGCCCGCGACGTCTGCGGGGTTCGCCGCGGCATCCGCGCTCGTGCGCGACGGCGCGACCGTTCTGGTGACCGCCGTGTATTCGGTCGCGCAGGCGCTCGCGTGCGCGTCGACCGGGGTGCAGTACATCGCTCCGTACCTCGGACGGATGCGCGATGCCGGGCTCGACGGCGATGCGACGATCGCGCGGATGCAGGAGGTGTGCGCGGGCAGCGACTCGAACGTCCTCGCCGCGTCGCTGCGCTCGCCGGATGACATCACGGGCTTGCGCCTGGCCGGCGTCCCGTACTTCACGGCGGCCCCCGACGTGCTCGACCGCGTGCTCTTCCACGAGGTGAGCGACAGCTCCGCGGCGGAGTTCGACGCCGCGATGGTGCGCCTGGGGGCATGAACGGCGCCCGCCCCCGCTGTCAGCTCGCCGCGGCCTGACGCAGCCAGCGCTCGACGCCCGCGATGTGCGCGGTGGCCAGCGAGGTCGCGAGAGCCGAGTCGTGCTGGGCGATCGCATCGGCGATGGCCCGGTGCTCCGACAGGGTTCGCTCGACGGCGCCCCCCTCGGTGAGGCCTCGCCACACGCGCGCGCGCACGGTCTGGCTGCTCAGGTGCTCGATGAGGCTCGCGAGGTAGGCATTGCCGGACATCGCGACGATCTCCCGATGGAACCGGATGTCGTGATCGACGAGCGCCTCGATCGTGACCGCCGCATCGACCGAATCGACCTCGGCCTGCAGCTCGGAGATCTTCTCGTCGGTGCCCAGGGTCGCCGCGAGTCCGGTCGCCTGTGACTCCAGCATCCGGCGCACCGCGAAGATCTCGAGCATCGAGTCGTCATCGTGCATGTCGACGACGAACGAGATGGCCTCCAGCAGCAGGTGGGGTTCGAGGCTCGTGACGTAGGTGCCGTCCCCCCGACGCACATCGAGGACGCGGATGACCTCGAGCGCCTTGACCGCTTCGCGCATGGAGTTGCGGGAGAGTCCCAGCCGCTCGGAGAGCTCTTTCTCGGGGGGAAGCCGGTCGCCGGGGGCGAGCTCGCCCGCCACGATCATCGCCTTGATCTTCTCGATCGCCTCGTCGGTGACTGCCATGAGCGTCATCCTAGCGATTGATCGGATGTCTCCGGCAGGATGGAGGCATGCGCGTTCTCGATTCACATCTGCACCTCTGGGATCCCGAGGTTCTGACCTACACCTGGCTCGAAGGTCCTCTCACCGGAAGGTTCGGCGGCGGCGAGCTCGAGCGAGCGCGGATCGAGGATGCCTCCGAGGAGACGGCCGTGTTCGTGCAGGCCGGGGCGCGGGAGGACGAGTCCCTCCACGAGGTGCGCTGGGTCGCGGGCCAGGCGGGGGAGCTCGGGGTGGTCGGGATCGTGGCGGGCGTGCGGCTGGACGGCGGCACCGACACGACCGTGCACCTGGAGGAACTCTCGTCCGAGCCGCTCGTGGTCGGCGTGCGACACCTCCTGCAGGATGAGCCCGACGGCACGGCCCTGTCCACCGCGTTCGTGACGGGCGCGCGCGAGGTCGCCGCCAGGGGCTGGACCTTCGATGCGTGCGTGCGGCACTCGCAGCTCCCAGATGTGGCACGCCTGGCCGGAGCGATCCCGGAACTGCGGATCGTGCTCGACCACCTCGGCAAGCCCGAGGTCGGAACGGCATCGGCTCCGCTCGCGCCGCCGTCGGAGTGGGAGCGGGATCTGGCCGAACTCGCCCGGCATCCCCTCACCTTCTGCAAGATCTCCGGTCTGCCCGCCGAGGCCGGTGGGGAGTGGAGCGCTGAGCAGCTGATCCCGTTCCTGGACGTGGCGGCCGACCTGTTCGGGCCGGAGCGGATGATGTGGGGAAGCGACTGGCCGGTCTCCGCCGTCAGTGGCGCGGGCTACGGATCATCGTCGCGTGCCCGGTGGTTCGACACGGTCGCCGCGTGGGCGCACTCGCGCGGCCTCGACCAGACAGCCCTCTTCCACGACACCGCCGCCGCCTTCTACTCCCTCTGACCCCGCCCCGCTC